>JAICRA010000387.1 GCA_025937615.1 Thermomicrobiales bacterium
CGCTTCGGCTATTTCGTCACCGAGTCGAGCGAGCACTTCTCGGAGTACGTGCCCTGGTTCATCAAGCCGGGCCGCGAGGACCTGATCCAGAAGTTCAACATCCCGCTCGACGAGTATCCGGCGCGCTGCGAGGATCAAATCTCCGACTGGAGCGACTTCCGCGACGCCCTGACGGCGTCGGATCCCGAGGCGTTGCCCCGCTACCAGGAGGCACGCCGCGGCCGGCTGCACGGCATGGACGCGCGGCGCATCGAGGTGGTCGAAAAAGAAGACCCTGCCCTGGCTGCGTCAATGCGCGACGTAGCGCTCGCTGAGCAGCAAGAAGAGCAAAGTTCAGGTCACTCCGGTGAGTACGGGACGCTGATCATCCACAGTATCGAGACCGGTCAGCCGCGGCTGGTCTATGGCAATGTGACGAATCGGTCGTCGATCGCGAACCTGCCACAGCCTTGCTGCGTGGAGGTCCCCTGCCTCGTCGACCGCAACGGTGTGCAGCCGACCATCGTTGGCACGATCCCGCCACAACTAGCGGCGCTGATGCAAACCAACATCAACGTCCAGGAGTTGACGGTCGAGGCCTCCTTGACCGGGAAACGGGAGCACGTTTACCAGGCGGCGATGCTCGATCCGCACACCGCGGCCGAGCTCGATCCCGAGCAGATCTACTCGCTCGTGGATGATCTCCTGGAGGCCCACGGGAGCATGATTCCGGAGATGGTGTGATACGGCGAGTCGGAAGTCGGGAGCCGATCAAAGCCGATAGCGAATAGCCGACAGCCGAAAGCCCGTTCATAGTCCCGCCTGGGAGAAGAGCGACTCGACGTATGGCGAGGGGTAGCCGGCGAGCTCGGACGACCACTCCCCTGGCCACCAATACTCGACCAGCACCCGGCCGATCAGTCCGTTGATGATGTCACCCGAGTGCTCCTGGCGATAGGTGTCGTCCGCGCCCGTGTCGTTGACGACGCTGTAGGCGATGCGTGCGTCCGGATCGATCGTGATCAGTCCAGTGTCTGCACGCAGGCTGTTCATGAACCCTGTCTTGTTGCCAATCGCGATTGGCTGCTGCCGCCCGAAGTCGGCTGCGTAGGGCCGATAGGCGATAAAGCGAGGCGCCTGCTCGAGATGGCGCTGCCGCCGTAGGATGGCGAGCATCTCCCGCGAGACGGCCGGAGAAACCAGCTCCTCGCGCGCCAGCATCGCCACCAGCCGCATCAGGTCTCGCGGCGCCGCCTCAGCCAGGCTGTCGTTCGTAGTGATCTCACCGAAGACGATTCGCCGGTGGACGACGATCGAGGATAGTCCCAGGTCGCGCATCGTCGCGTTGACCTGTCGCGGACCTCCGACGCGGTCGAGCAGCAGGTTCGTGGCGCTGTTGTCGCTGACGATGACCATCATCATCGCCAAGTCGCCCAGCGTTGGCTGCAAGCCGGGTCCAAAATCGCGCAGGATGCCGGACCCCATGACGACGTCCTCGGCACTCAGCGTCACCCGATCATCGAGATCGAGAGCGCCGATCGCCGCCTGCCGGAACACCTCGACCAGCAAGGGCAGCTTGAAGACGCTCGCTGTCGGCATTGACC
>JAICRA010000128.1 GCA_025937615.1 Thermomicrobiales bacterium
GGGTTGTAGAGCACGATCAGACCGACCAGCACCCACTTTTCCGCGTCACGCACCCGGGGCCGTGTCAGGAAGTACGCGCTGACGATGCAGAGGAACAGCCGCAGCAGCACGTAGTACTCGTACGGCAGCGGCAGCAGGCCGATCGCGACGGCGACAGCAGCGATCGTGATCAGGCCCGGCGGATCGCGATTCCATCGAAGCATCCTGCGCGAAAGAGTGATCGGCACTGCTGGCGGGAAGGTACCACATGCAAGCGGGGTGAGCGTTGCGCCATTCGAGGATGGCGCTACAATCCGCCGAACTGATCACCCCAGATGAGCAGTCGCCCCCTTCGTCTTCTCGTCCTCGTGTCGGCGTTGGTATCAGGTTGCAGTGACGGATCGCCGGCTGGCCCTGCGGGTGGTTCGACCGTGCGCGTGATCCTGTCGGTGCCGAGTTTCGGCATGACGATCTCGCTCAGTGTCGGCGGCCAGACGATTTCCACTGCGGGCACGCACGAGATTCGGCTGTCGGCCGGCACGCACACGATCACCGGTTCGTTCAATCCAACAGGGCCAGTGACGATTCCTCAGTTGCCTATCACCTTCATCGGCCATCCATCGGGCGGCGGCGGAGTTCGGTCCGGGTCGCTTCGCAGCTTGACGGGCCCGGTATTACAAACCGGCCCGTGCAGCATCAGCTACTCCACTACAGAGCCGCAGAGCTTTTCGATCCAGTTCGATGTAACGACGGATGCGAACAGCTCCTGTCCGGCGCCGTTCTGAACCAGGCGCGTGGCAATTGAAGTCCGCGTTCGTGCGAACCGCACGGCGCAGGAAACGGTACCTGCCTTGCTCCCGCCTGAGCATGGATAACCAGATGCCGCCTAGAGACGAGGACCCGTCGGAAATGACTGATTTCGAGAAAAACACTACGTTCGAGGAACTCGAGCGGCTCGAGCAGGACTCCAAGCCTCCTGACCTGAATCGAATCAGTCAGGAGCGTAAAAAGGAGAGACCGGAAGGGCCTCGAAGGTCGGAATAGGCCAGTCGCAGCCTCGTTGGTGTCCAATGGGGAACGGAGGCACTTTCAATGACCACGACCCGCACGGCCGTGTTGTCGCTGTTGCTCACCGTTCTGGTCGTGCCCGTCTCGGCAGCCGATGTGACCGGCAACTGGAAACTGAACATCAACCTGAACGGCGTGCCTGAACTGCTTTGCACCGTCACCCAGACGGACCAGCGGCTCGAAGGAACGTGCAAGGCTGGTGACGAGGCTGGCGTCAATCTGAACGACGGAAGAGTCACCGGCGATCAAGTGAGTTGGTCGTGGAAGGTTACGACGCCTGATGCCAATACGTGGACCTACCTATTCACCGGGACACTGGACGCAAATGGCAACACCATCAAGGGTCTCGCCAGGTTCTTCATCGGCCCCGGCTCCAAACAGAATGAAGTGAGCTTCACGGCGACGAAGCAGTAACAGGTAAAAGCTCCGCGGCTATACGACCCCGCTCGAACTCCGCGAGCGCCGCCAAAATGTGCAGTTGGAGCTTGCCCGCTGGCGTGGTGCAGTCGATCCCTTCACCCAGCGAGACGAACGCGATCCCGAGTCCCTGGAGTTCATCGAGCAGCGTCACGAGGTGGCGAAGGTTTCGCCCGAGTCGGTCCAGACGCCATCACACGACGACATCTACCCGTCGCCGCTTGGCATCCTTCACCAGCGCATCGAGGGCAGGCCGGCGTTCCTTCGCGCCGCTCACCCCTTCATCGACGTATTCGCTCGTAATCGTCCATCCGCGTGCGTCCGCGTATCGGCGCAGCTCCAGAAGTTGGTTCTCGCAGGTCTGATCCGTCGTGCTCACTCGTGCATAAATCGCCGCTTTTATCATTCCTCCGCGACGGTGCAGGCAAATAGCGCACCACGCACTCGGGCAGTGTGGTCGCGTGCTTGAACGTCCATGCGAGTTGGAACCTTCGGACGGCCGAAGATTAGTCTCCGCGATCCAGATTTACTAAACGCGGCGCACAACGATCAGCGAGGTGAATCGAGCGATCACTCCGAGATTTGCGTTTGGGGTTAACGTGCGGCCCATGCTTCGGGTCATGGGGGTGTGGGTGGACCAGTCGGGGTGCTGGATCGAGGTGTGATTCTGATCGTGCCCTCAACCTTCGGCCCGGCTTCGGGTGAGAACGTAGGACCGTAATCGGCCTTGCGGATGTTTTCTTCTCTGAAGTGGGAAGGCGATCTCCATGTCAGTCCGGCGTTGGTCGCTGGACGGATTCGATGACGAGCACGTCAACAGGTCTTCGTGTCGCGTTCAACTTGAGGCCGAGTTGTTCCTCAATCGCGGTGAATAGCGCGGGACGCGGATCATTCGCATCTGCGCTGACTGTCGCTGGCCTCCACGTGAGTTCGACATCAAACACGCCAGCGATGTTCGATTCGTCTCGGACGACCGCCTGCACCAAAGTGCTGAGCATTCCCTCAGCCAGTTGACTGATGGTCACGCCCCGAATCGCTGCCTTCCCTCCGTTCGGAAAGGCACTCCCACCGCGCTCGCATTCCACGGGGCCAGTTCCACAATCGGGTCGAGGACGAAGCCCCGGCCCAACGGAACCGTCTGGTCGCAGACGAGTGACGACATACACCTGCTGTTCACGTGGCTCACGGCGTGCCTTCAGTTGGAACCGTTCAACGAGCAAGGTTTGCACCATTTGCCGACGCTCGTCGTTGCTGATCGGACGCGAGGCTTTCGCGTTGATGTCGAAACGTTCATCAAACGCCCATGCGGGCAAGCCGGACATACGCTTGTCGTCCACGTTGTAGGCATACCGCACGATGCTTTCCAACGGACGATTGATCATCGTGATGCCCTCAGGCGGTGTTGGACCAAACGGGATGCTGAGGTCACTGCCCGTATTCGGTTTGACGGAGACAACCTCGAAGCGCGGGGCACCTGACTGAGCGGCTAGAGGCAGAGCGGCGGTGACAACGAGACCACCGAGTAGCAGCGAGAGCCGTGTCATGGCCATCCTCCGACGCCGGATTGTAGCGCCGTGCAGGTCAGATCGCGGCACAACGCGCCTTGCGACTCAGGCATAGCCTTTCGCGACGACACGAAGACGCAGGACTTCACCGCCGCAATTGCGCAAGCACCGACAGCCCTTGATGCGTCCGTTGCACATCCTCAGTGAGCAGGTGCAAATACTTCGTCGTCGTGGATACGTCGCTGTGCCCGAGGATTGTGAGGATCAGGGCGTGGACGCGCGAGTGCTCGAACGTCTTCGGCCGATAGCCGAGCACGATTCGCAGCGCCGCTTCACCATGGGTGCGGATGATCCGCTTCTCCAGTCGCTGCGGCCTGAGCTTCACCAGCGTAGGAGCTTCCCCTTGCTCATGGAGCCATCGGCACAATGCGTTCATCGCGCGGAGCCATGTGTTGCGCGAGTGGGCTCTCGCGGCGTTCACGAAGATGAGCGACGGACACCTCGCCGTACCTATTCGTAGTTCTCGTCGTGAATCTCGTCGAGCACGTCGGAGGCGTCTTCGAGCGTCGTCTTCAGTTCATCCAGCTTCTCGGACGCATCAACGTCTGGCTCGGCCTGGAGTTCTTCCACAACCGTTGCGGCATCGTCAATGTCAGTCGCGAGTTCATTCAGTTTGCGTGATGACATCAAGAGGTCCTCCGACGATAGCTGCGACCATGCCGGGTATCCGAGGTGATCACGTTTGTTGACGCGCGAGGCGGCTGTCGATTGATCCGGTTTCCGTAACGCTGAGCTCTCGCCGATGCCGTTCCTGCTCAATCAGCTGGGCCATAGTCTCCCTGACCCGCGCGAGACCACGCGGGCGCTCCAACCTAACACCTCGATGACTTGACAACTATGCGCATTATGCGCGGCCTGAGCGAAATTACGTTCCTCTGTGGGTGTGACAGCCGTGGTCACTCATCGTTCTGCGCGAACTGACGGAACTGGTTCGCCGGATGAACGGCTCACCGAGGCAGGCCAACGCCGCTACAATCCGCCCCGGGAGGTTTGCATGGGTCGCATTGCGCTAACGGTCGGAGCTGGTTGCCTCGTTACCGTTACGCTCGCAGGGCAGCAGGCTGCTCCTGCTTTCGAGGTGGCGTCCGTGAAGCGCAACGTCTCCAACGCCCCTGGATCATCAGGCGGCGTTTCGCCTGGGGGGCTCGTCACCATCGTCAACATGCCCGTGCGGAACCTCCTCCGCAACCTCCTCGATCTCCAAGATGCCCAACTGATCGGTGGGCCAGACTGGCTCGCGTCCGAGAGGTATGACATTACGGCCAAGGGCAATGAAGGCATGCGGCCCCAGCAAGTCATCGAGGCCGTGCTGAAGGATCGCTTCAAGTTGATGTATCACAAGGAAACTCGGGTGTTACCTGTCTACGCTATGGTCAGAGAAAACCGCAACACGTTGGGTCCGAACCTGCGAGCGACGGTCGTGGACTGCGCTGATCGAACCGCCGCAGCGCGAGCTGGGCGTCCTGAGTGCGGCTTCAACAGGTCGCCGGTATCCCTCCGCGTAACGGGGATGGACCTTGCGAGCGTGGCGGCAGCACTCTCGCAGATCGCTGGAAGGATTGTTGTCGATAAAACCGAACTGCCCGGCCAATACGATCTCGAACTGAAATGGGCGGACTTTTCGACCGGCAGCACGGACCCGTTGGCTGATGGTGGTTCAGTGTTCACGGCCGTGCAGGAGCAGCTTGGCTTACGACTGCAGGCCGACCGAGCGCCAGTCGAAGTGACCGTGATCGATTCAGTGGAGCGGCCGACGCCTGATTGATCGGCCAGGCGGATCGTTCGCCGGATGAATGGCTCACAGCAGGTCACGCTGCCAGGGTCGCCCCCTTTTGCTCCTAACCGTTGACGCACGCTGCGCGTCCAACCGTCATGCTGTTGTCAACCACTCGCACTGTCGCGCTGGTCGTCCTAATCGGCATGACGCTCGCGGCCCAACAGCGCGACAGCCCGACCTTCGAAGTTGCGTCGGTGAGGCTGAACACCTCTGGTGAATCTGGCGGCTCCATCGACAGACAGGGCAATCAGATTGTCATCCGAAACCGGCCCCTCCGCGACATCATCCTCAACGCCTACCGCCTCCAGCGATTGACCCGCCCCGCGTGACCCGCCCCGCGAATCTAGTACGGCGAAATAGTCACGAAGCGACCTGAGCCGGTCCACTGCCCGTTTGTAGTTGGCGGCGGTGTCTGCCGCTTCGGGTGCATGTCCACAGGCGTAGGCGATGCTGTCCA
>JAICRA010000211.1 GCA_025937615.1 Thermomicrobiales bacterium
CCCCGGAAGCCGCTCTGGCGGCTGGCACCCCCTGAGCGCAGCGGCACCCGCTTCAATCCCTCGGATCAAGCCCCATGTCTGTGCCCGGTCGTGAGTCGTCGCTCGGCGCGCCGGCGGCCAGCCATGCCCGGAAGCCGCCGGAAGCGAGGGCAAACTGCCATTCGTCCCACACCTGGAGCGCCATCGCACGGGTCGCGCCCGCACGTGCGCCGGATGCCTGCACGCGAGCGAAGAGCCAGGCCTCGAAAGCGTCCGGGTCTGGATCGTCGGCGACGACCGCTTCCAGCAGCTCCCGCTTGACCTCCATACCCAAGCTGTCCGGGGTCGTATCCCTTTTCCGCCGCTTGCGGCGTCCCTCCGCGGCATCGGTCGCCTGAAGCAGCTGCTGGCAGACCACCGCCGGTCGTGGTGCCAGATCGAGTGCGTGCTTGGCGTCCACTCTCCGACCTTCTCCTTCGTCGTACCCCTGATACCGATCATAGCCGGTCGGAGACGGCACATGGCGAATCAGGTGATCTCACAAACCGCTGGCGTTCCGCGTTCTATCTCCGTATCAGAAGGGAGACGCTCATGTTCGCCTACACCGCGTGGGACAGTCTGCAGGCAATCGCCGAGCAGTATGATGCCGACCTCGTCATTGGCCCAGAGCAAGGTCTTGGACTGACGCTGCGCCGAGTTCGATCCATCCAACCTGAGGCCATGCGCTGTCTCGGCGAGCGTTTGCGGACCGAACTCGCGGTCCTGCGGGCCCCAGCGGAAGGGCGCGTCTCGGAGGAACCCCTTGCCTGAATCTCCGGTGACGACCTGGGTCGATCGCTACGTGCGGGCCTGGGAGTCGAACGATCCTACCGCGATCGGTGACCTCTTCGCCGACCATGCGCTCTACTACCCGAGACCGGACGGAGAGCCGTGGCGCGATCGTGACGGCATCGTTGCCGGGTGGCTGGAGCGCAAGGACGAGCCGGGAACCTGGGACTTCCGCTACCAGGTCCTGGCGGTGACCGCGGACCTGGCGTTCGTGCGCGGTTGGACCCACTACGTCGAGCCGCCTACGGATTTCAGCAACTTGTGGGTGATCCGGTTCGACGGGGCGGGACGCTGCATCGAGTTTACGGAATGGTGGATGGAGCACGGCCAGTAGGACACGACCGACTGGGGGGACGGATGAACGCGGCGGAGCGTAAGGCCCTGATCGATCAGTACGAGGACGGCTTCCGGGCCGTATCGGTAGCGCTCGCGGAGATCTCCAAGACGGAGCTGGAGGCACGCGAGGCGCCGGGTGAGTGGAGCCCGCGGGAGATCGTTCACCACCTGGCCGACAGCGAGATGACCTCGGCCATCCGCCTGCGGCTGCTGATCGCGCAGGACGCGCCGACCATCCTCGGGTACGACCAGGAGGCGTTCGTCCGCCAGCTCTACCCCGACCGTCCGATTGAACCGTCACTGGCTGCCTTCGAGGCGGCGCGGGCGGCCACCGCACCCATCCTGCGCCGCCTCAGCGAGGAGCAGTGGCGGCGGGCCGGCACACACAGCGAGAGCGGCGCCTACTCGGTCGAGGACTGGCTGCGCATCTACGGCGGTCATGCCCACGACCACGCCGACCAGATCCGCCGCGCGCGAGCCACGGTGGCGGGATAGACGCCCGCAGCACCCTCTTCGCCAAGAGTCATAACCGACGATGACGGGCGACGAAGGAGCCACTCGTTAGCCGGGTTCTCCATGAGGCTCCTCGCGTGACTGCGCCGCAAGCGCAATCTCCTCGTCATCGAGCTGATCTTCTCGTGTCCGCGCCGCAACGTAGGCCCCGATCGTGAGCAGGATCAGCGGGCCGAGCGTGATGCAGAAGACGATCCCCAACAGTCCCGCATCTTCCGGGCGCGCCCGGGCCACGATCACCACTCCGAAGACTCCCGTCACCACGAGCAGCGCCAACGCCCAGAGGGCTGCGCTCGAGGTCACGCAGCCGCGGGCATTGGTGTTGATATCAGGGGGACGGCGCTGGGGCGTGGCTGCCGGGGCGGAGGCCGCGGCGGCAGCTTCCGCCGCCCGCACATACCCGAGTCGCCCATAGGGCAAGCGGATCCGCAGCCAGTCGGCCGATGCCGACGGATCGGCGACCAGATCGAGCTCGCTGCCAGAGGGAAGAATCTCGATGAGCCGCGCCGCGGGATCGGGACGTTCGAAGACGCGCAGACCCTCCGTCGCGTGAAACGCATCGACCAGCGTCGTGCCGCAGGCGGCGCAGTAGTAGCTGGACGCGGGATTGAGCGCACCGCACAGGCCACAGTAGATGACCGTCGATCCCGCGGCGCTGGTCCCCGCGTCCCAAGGATCGCGACTCCCGGTTCCGGAGTTTTCCGCCAAGCCGATTGTCCCGTCTGCCAGCCATCAGACCGCGATCGCTGCCGCAGCGGTCCCTCGTGAACGCCGGCTATAGGAATACCATGCGCGTGCTCCGGCTTGACGCCCGGGGGTCTCGTCAGGGATGCTCCCGCCGCCCTCGGCGAGGTGGCACGAAGGGGCGACGAGGGAGGAGCGGCGTGTGAACGACCCTGGAATGGATGACCGGCAACGCGGGCGGGAGACTCTCGTCTGCGGTGTCTGTGGCACGTCGAATCTCGCCGGCGATCACTACTGCGCGGAATGCGGCGCACCATTGCCGCAACAGACGCCGGCGGCAGAAGGAGAATCACCCGCCGCGCCGCTGACCCTACCGACCGACGTGTCCACTCTCGATGCTTCGCACCGCCTAAAGAATGCGGATCAAGAGAGCGCCGCCTGGATCTTCGGCGCGCGGCCGGCCGCCGTGATTGGCGGGGGATTGCTCCTCCTGCTGCTGGCCGCCGCGCTGCTGACCATCGGCCAGCGCGACGACACCGGCACGATCGTCATGCTCTCGTTCTGCGCCGCACCCCTCGGGTTGCTGGTTCTCCTCATCGGAATCGCCCGGTACATCGCCCGCGCGGCGAATCGAGGGGGCTAGGAACTGGCGTTTCGCTCAGTGAGTGTCAGCCGCTCTGCGGCCGCTATCGCACCACCGCGACCGTCTCGATCTCGGACTTGAGGCGCCGCACTTCGGGGACGACCTCCTCGGCCAGGAGCCGAATGGTTTCGACGTCGTTGCCGTAGACGAAGGCGATAAAGTACTGCAATCCAGCGCGCATCATGCGCTCGAAGTGGGCAATCACGTCAGTAGGAGTGCCCGCCACAATTGCATCCCGCGCCAGGTCGCGGACCCAGAGGGGTACAAAGCGCTCGATCTTCTCGGTCAGGTAACCTGCCGTCTTGGCGATGACGAGCGGATACGTCGTATGCGTGCGCAGCACCGACGCGGAGGGTCGACCGAATGTCTGGCTATAGCGATCCAAGACCGCGATACGGCGGCCGATCGCTTCCTCACCCTGGACGCCCCCAGTGTAGACATGCTCACCGAAGTTCGAGGCGTCGGCGTGTTGCGCCACCTGCCGCAGCGTCACCTTCTCTCCGCCACCAGCGATGAGGAGGGGGATCCTCGGAAGCTGCGCTGGCCCGGGTTGCAGGGGAGATGCGCTCACTGCGAAGTGCTTCGGCGCCGGCGGCGCGGGATCCTCACCCCAGAGGTACCGCAGGAGACCGATCGCTTCGTCCAGCGCCTCCTGGCGCTCAGGTGTGCTCCGCCATGGGATGCCCATCTGAACGAACTCCCGCTCGATGTCGCCAATGCCGAGGCCGACGACGAGTCGCCCGTC
>JAICRA010000301.1 GCA_025937615.1 Thermomicrobiales bacterium
CAGAGGTTTGGCAAGCGGTCGCCTCTAGTGCGCTCTTCGCAAAGAGCGCGGGGTGGACGACCTCGGCAGGGGCGAAGCGGAGGCCAACGTGAGGCTGATCCTGGCGATCATCCAGTCGGCGGATGCGGAGCCACTTTTATCCGATCTGGCTGCGATCGGGGCGTCGGCGACTCAGATCGAGGGAGACGCGGCGGTCGGCAGCCCAGGGCTGGCGGCATTGGTTGTTGGAGTTGACGACGATCAAGTGGGTGATGTCTTGACGCTCGTGCAAGCGAGAGCCCGCGGCCGTGCGCGAAGGATCGAACCGCTCCGGCCCATTGCCGGGCAGGCGGAGTTCTGGATTCCTGGTCCGGCTGAGCAGGGCGCGGGCGGGGCTAGCATTTTCGTGCTGCCAATCAGACGGTTCGAGCGTATCGGGTACGCTTAGATTTTCAGATGCAGGGCTGCTAATCGGCGCACCAAGGGGACTCCGTTCGTGATCGAGACCGCCGCGCGAGGCGTACAATTTTTCCTGGCGATCGGAATCGCCTATCTCATCGCCCTGTGGTTCGCGCTCGTCGCCTGGACCTTTCGGGATATCGAGTCTAGGAGCCGAAGCGTCTTTACCCAGGTCTTCTCCACGCTTCTCGTCGTACTGTTTTTCGTGCCTGGACTCCTGCTGTATCTGATCTTGCGACCGAAGGAGACATTGGACCAGGCATTTCAGCGGGCACTGGAGGAGGAATACT
Source organism: Thermomicrobiales bacterium (assembly GCA_025937615.1). The sequence continues at coordinate 729 of JAICRA010000301.1, forward strand.
TGCTCCAGGACCTTGATGATCTGCCCCTGTGCCCAGGGTGTCAGCGGACGGTTGACACCGAGTTCGTCCTCTGTCCGCATTGCCAGACAGCACTAAGAGGGCCATGTCCAGCCTGCTCCCGACTTATCGATCTGCGCTGGAACGTCTGTCCGTATTGTTCTGTGCCGGTCGATCGTTCCGAGTTGGGCATCGCGGCATCCAGCGCTGAAACCGTGAAAATCCTCGAAGATGCCCGTTCGGGCAGACGCAAGCGAGCGGTGGCAGCCGCCGCTCAGCGCGTTGGGATTCAGCCGGAGGAGTTGGACGCATTTACAGACGCCCTCTCGTCAACATCCAGTCGGCCTGCGGTCGGCACCGGCGCGATGGGATCCGGAATATCACGCCGTGTGTCATCGTTAACCGAGCCTGCTCGATTTCGGCGCGGATCGCGCTCACGGCCAGAGGGGCTTGGCACTAGCGATAACTTAGTACCGCAAGCGGAGACGGTGACGAGTCCGCCGGACACTACTCCGACCGGCGACCGCGCCGATAATGGGTTCTGGGCTGACTTGTTTCCCAGTTCTGACCGCTCGAAAGACGGGGCGTGATGAGCCCGAGATCAGGCCTGTGGTAGAATCGCCGGCGTCATATTCCCCGATAGCTCAATGGTAGAGCGGCCGGCTGTTAACCGGTAGGTTCTAGGTTCGAGTCCTAGTCGGGGAGCCACGCTCGAGACAAGACCCGTGATTAGCCAGCTTTGACGCGTCGCTAGACACCCTCAAATCGCGTAGTTTGCGCACGATTCGCGACTGGTTTTACGGTCGACGAGGGTCTGCAGCGTAATCGAACGGAGCATCCGCTCGTTTTGCTCCTGCATTTCATGCCAAAGTTCGTGCACGATGTCGGAGGCACCGATCCCGTCGGGATGCGGATGGGTCTTTTGGTCGACACCGTCCAGCGCCGTCAAGATGGCATGAACAGATATTTCTGACGGTTGGGTTGATAACTCGTGGCCACCAAGTGGTCCGCGGGTGCTCCTGATGAGCCCAGCTCTGCTGAGGGCTCCTAGCACCTGGTGGAGATATGCTTCAGGAATGTCCTGCCGCCCGGCGATCTCCTTGCTGTGTATAGGTCCCTGACCAGCCCGCAGGGCGAGCTCAAAGAGCGCCCGAACCCCGTAGTCCGCGCGACTTGAGACGCGCATTCAGCACCTCATTCGTACTGCCGCTTCGATAGCCAATCAAGTCAAGAACTGCGTGCCGATAACCAGCCCCACGGAGCGCTCCGACAAGTTCGTCCGCGTACTCGATCGCCTTGGCAAATTGGTCGCGGGGCACCTCGAGCCGCGCAATGTCATCGTGGTGACGCACTCGAAAGCCGATAAACCCGAGCCTCCGCACCGCGCTTTCGGCCGCAGCCACCTGCCGTAGTTTTTCGACCGTTATGGGATCGCCATATGCGAAGCGAGACGAGAGGCAGGCGACTGCGGGTTTGTCCCACGTACGGAGCCCCAATGCCTCGGAGAGCAACCGAATTTCCGCTTTAGCGAGACCCACTTCTTGCAACGGGCTGCGTACGCCGAGCTCCCGGGCAGCGCGACTTCCGGGCCGGAAATCGTCGAGGTCATCCATGTTTGAGCCATCGATCACGTGCCGCACGCCTCGAGACTCGGCAAGCTCCTTAAGACGGTTGTAGAGCTCCGACTTGCAGAAGAAGCACCGCTGATGCGTGTTGTCTGCGTAGCGCGGATCGGTTAGCTCGGCGGTATCGACGAGAACATGTTCAGCGCCTATCTCGCTCGCGATGATGCGAGCTTCATCCATTTCC
>JAICRA010000018.1 GCA_025937615.1 Thermomicrobiales bacterium
ATCATGATCCTGGCGGGCGGCATTGTCGGTGCTGTCTGGGGGTTCCGCGAGAACGAGTTCTACATCCCCGAGGGGTCGGTTCGCGAATTGGGCCACGGTACCGGGCTCGATGTTCGTCTTGACGATTTCTCCGAGGTCTACCGCGAGGACGGGACGGCGCTCGCCTATCGCAGCGATATCACCGTGATGCGAGACGGCCAGCCGATCGAGTCTGGTTCGATGACCGTCAACAACCCGCTGACCTTTGGTGACATCGTCTTCTACCAGTCCGGGTTCGGCCAGGCGGTCGCATTGAAGATCGAGGACAGCGCCGGTCAAGTGCTTTTCGACGACGCACTGCCCCTCGGTCCGTTCCAATCGCGGCTCAATCCCGATTCACCGGCAGCACGTATCGATCTCCTGCCAGCGGGGGTCGCCCTGAGCGTCGTCGCCCCGGACGAGAACCCTGCCAATGCGCCCGAGCTCGACACGTTGCAGCTGAGACCAGGGCAGATGTTTTTCATGATCCGCCCACTCGGTGCGGACCGTCCGATCGCCGAGCCGATCGGCGCCACCGTAAGTCAGGGCGACTCGATCCAGCTCGGCGATCTCACGTTGACATTTGTTCGGGAGAGGCGGTTCTCCGTTCTCCAGGTTGCACGCAACCCAGGCATTCCGTTGTTCATTGCGGCATCAGTGCTATTAATCGGCGGGTTGGCAATCACGTTCTACTTCCCGCACCGCCGGGTGCGAGGTATCGTCTCCACCACAACGGACGGCAGTGTGGCGCGGCTCGCGCCGATCGCGCGGCGCGACTGGAGTGCGAAGCGCGTCTTCGAGCGGCTCGCGCTCGACATTGGTCGGCAACTCGGGATTGGTCCCGAGTTGCACGTCAACGAGCCGGCGAGCGCATTGACCGGATCACGTCAGTCCGTCCGGCCCTCTCTCTGAGCCGGAGCTAGAGGTATTCGACATGGAAACTCTCGTCCGCCTGTCGTTCTACTGCTTCGCCGCGGCCACGATCGCCTTCGCCGCTTCAGCCCTCTGCTATGTCGCTTACGCCATCGGCCGAGTTCGCCTGCGCCAGACGACGCTGGCGACGAACGCCGGGACGACCATGGTCGCCCATGAAGCGAGTCTCGAGCCTGCCTCACTAGGAATTGGCCGCTTCGCCACCCTTCTGGCCTGGTTCGGTGTCGCGTTTCAAGTGGCTTCCATCCTGTTTCGGACAGTCGCCGGCGGCCGGCTGCCACTCTCGAACATGTACGAGTTCTCGTCCACCTTTGTCCTTCTCGCCGGTGTCGTCTACCTGCTCTTCGAGCGCTGGTACGGTGTGCGCCAGCTCGGCGCCATCGTGCTACCGCTCATCGTGGGCATGTGCGCCTACATTTGGCTGCTGCCAGCCGAGCTCCGCGAGGTCAACGCCTTGATCCCGGCTCTACAGAACCGGCCGCTCATGACGATCCACGTTTCGATGGCGATCCTAGCCTATGCCACGTTCGCCGTGGCGTTCGCGGCCGCCGTGCTCTTTCTGGTCGCCAATCGCTGGCAAGTGGCCTGGCTTCCCAGCCCGGATCTCCTCGACGACCTCGGCTATCGCGCCGTGACGATCGGCTTTCCCGCCATGTCATTGGTGTTGATTCTCGGCTCGGTCTGGGCCTATCGCGCCTGGGGCACCTACTGGCAGTGGGATCCCAAGGAAACGGCGGCACTCTTCACCTGGCTCATCTACGGCGTCTACCTGCACACCCGCTCCTTGCGGGGCTGGCGAGGGAGCCGCAGCGCGGTGATCTTGCTGGTCGCATTCGTGGCGGTGGTCTTCACCTACTTCGGGAACTACGTTTTCGGCGGGCTCCACGCATATGGCGGAGTTTGAGAGTACGGCGCCCTCTGCCGCTCATGATGAACCCGCATCTGAACGGCAGAGAACTGACGGGACCGGGCGAGCCAGTTCAAAGATCGTCGGTCTTGCCGTCGCCGTTCTAATTGTCGCCGCGGCGCTGGCGATCGGTGCCAGATCGGGCTGGGACTCGATCGGGAGCGGCGGAATCAATCAGCGCTTGCTACCGAAAGTCGGCGAGGTTGCGCCCGATTTCGAAACCGAAGATCTGTTTGGCAATCCGGTTCGGCTCTCCCAGTTCCGCGGACAACCGGTCTGGCTGATGTTCTGGGGCTCGTGGTGCCCGCCCTGTCGCGCCGAGTTCCCTGATATCCAGGCCGCCTACGCCCAGCTCGAACCAGAAGGACTGCGCATGGTCGGCGTAAGCCTGCGCGAGTCTCCCGTCGACGCCGCGGCCTATGCCGCCGCGAACGGCGCCACGTTTCTGGTTTTGAGCGATCCTGATGAAGGCGACACTGGGGCGACCTACCCGATCTTCAACTTCCCAACCCACATCTTCATCGACCGCGACGGCGTCATTCGCTCGATCGTGCTCGAGGACATGGACACGGAGCAGGCAATCGCCGAGGCGAACCGCGTGCTCGACACGGAAGTCGGGGAGCTCCAGGCGGTTCCCGCGGGCTAATCGACGCAGGCGATCATGATGCAGACGCCGTCGGGCGGAGTGCAGATGCCACAGCTTTCGTTGCAACACACCTGCCCGGGTGCGCAGATCGTCGGGCCACAGGGCACACCCACCTGACCGGGCGGCTCACAGAAGATCTCGATGCAGCCGCCGCCCAGTGGCGCGCAGATACCGCAGCTTTCGTTGCAGCAATACTCTCCCGCTCCACAGAAATTCGGACCACATGGCTCACCCGAGGGTCCCGGCGGGCAGTACTGGTCCGTGCAGACCTGACCGAGACCGACGCACTGGCTGCAGCTCTCATTGCAGCAGTATTCCCCCGGACCGCACATCACCTGATTGCAGGGCTGGCTCACGCACAGATCCGCGGAGCATGGGATGTCGTTGGGGATGCAGATGCCGCCGCACTGGGGACAACAACTCGTCCCCTCGATGCAGAGAATCGCCGCGCAAGGGTTGTAGTCAATTGGCATGCAGATTCCGGAGCAGTCCGCACCGCCAGTGGTCGGATCGCAACTGTCACCGGGATCGTCGACGCACTCGAATCCCTCAGGACACGGGAGTCCCGCGATTCCGCCGCACATGCCGCCGGGAGAGGAGATTTGCGCAGAACCCCGACGCTGTGACGTGATCGCAACGATCGCTCCAGTCAGCCCCGCCAGCACTCCGCGCCTGGAGTGACGGCGAGGGAGGGTCTTCGTCCACCGATCGAACCGGACATTGTCCATGGGTCTTCCCTCCACCTTCTGGTGCCTGAGTGCGGAGCGCTTCCCCCTGTCAACGCAGGAGACTCGGCAAGCGTTCCTGCACAGGTCGGAATTCAGACTTCCGGCGCATCCCCACCCGCGACTTCTATCCCCTCATCGTCGTACTTATGTCACTCCGGCGGTGCCTGTTATACTGCCGTCGCTGTCCGCAGCGGCAAGTGCCCGTGACAATATCGTCGATGCCCGATGGCTGGGTCGGGGTGAGGGGAGACGTGACGATTCCACGCGGCTGGCGCACCTGGCTTCGTCCCGGGATGCATGTCAAACGGTGGGCTGGTCTTTTCCTATTCGGCACAATCCTGACCGGATTGGCGTTCGCGATGGGGCTGGTCTACTCCTACCGTTACGTTCCATTCCCGGAACCAGTGAGTGGTCTCCTGCAGGTGATAACGCTGCAGTTTCTGCCGCGAGAGCTTCGATTTGTCATCGTCCTCAGCGCCGGCATTGCATCGATGGTCTACGGCTTCTATCGATTCAGCCGGGAGTTGCTCCTGCCGGTGCTGGCTCACAGCAAGGCTGACAAGGATCTGGTGCAAATTGTTGCCGAGCATCGGTTCGGTTTGAGCCGGCCGGAAGTCAACGTTGTCGCCATCGGCGGTGGCACCGGGCTCGCGACGCTTCTGCGCGGCTTGAAGCGCCACGACGTCTCGATTACCGCTATCGTCACGGTGGCCGATGATGGCGGCAGCACGGGCAAAATCCGTAGCGCCTACGACATCCCCGCTCCGGGAGACATCAGGAACTGTCTGGTCGCACTTGCCGACGATGAATCCCTGGTGTCGCGACTCTTCCAATACCGATTCACCCAGGCCGGCTCCGAGCTCGATGGGCACTCCCTGGGCAACCTGTTCATCACCGCGCTGACGAAGGTCACCGGCAGCTTCGATCGGGCCATCATCGAATCAGCCACTGTCCTCAACATCCGCGGGCGGGTTCTGCCCTCCACACTCGAGAATGTCCGCCTGGATGCCGAGCTCACCGACGGCACGATGATCCAAGGTGAGTCGAAGATCCAGTACAAGGAGGCTCCGATCCACAGCGTGCGGCTCTGGCCGGAAAACCCAGCCGCATACCGGCCGGCGGTGGCCGCCATACTCAACGCCGACTTGATTGTCCTTGGCCCGGGCAGCCTCTACACCAGCATCGTTCCCAACCTGCTGGTCCCCGACATCGTCCGCGCCGTGCGGGCCTCGTCTGCGCCAAAGGTCTACGTCATGAATGTCGCCACGCAAAAGGGCGAAACCGATCACTTCACCGCGCTCGACCACCTCGCGGTTGTGGACGAGCAGCTCGGACCGGGTGAGCTGGATGCCGTGCTGATCAACAGCAACATGGCATCGGCTGAGGCCATTGGTCCCGACCTCCCGATCGAGCCCCTTCTGCCCGACTCGTGGGATCGACTCGATCCGCGCATCCGGGTAATCGCCCGGGACGTGGTTTCAGAGCAGAATCCGCTCCGGCACGACCCGGAAAAGCTCGCGACCGCGCTTTTCGAGCTCACGAATGGTCGCTGGCGTGAAGAAAGTCATGCCTTGGAGTTCCAGCATCACATCAATGGTGTCAGCGCCCCGCAGCGCGATCTGGTTACCGCCAGCGGGGCTGGGGAGTAACCAATGGTCTATCGAGTCGGGATAAACGGATTCGGCCGAATCGGGCGGCAGGCCTTCAAAGCAATCAACCAGGGCAACTTTGCGGACCTCTTCGAGGTTGTCGCCGTCAATGATCTGGCGCCGCCGGAGACGCTGTCGACCCTCCTCACCTACGACTCGACCTACGGTCGCTACGACGCCGAGATTGCGGCCAGCGACAAGAGTCTTACCGTCAACGGTAAAGAGATCGCCGTCTTCGCTGAGAAGCAACCACGCAGGATCCCCTGGAAGTCGCAATCAGTCGATATCGTCATCGAATCGACCGGCTTCTTCACGAATGCCGACGATGCCAGAGGGCATATCAAGGCCGGAGCCGAAAAGGTCGTCATCTCGGCGCCGGCGAAGGACGAAGACATCACGATCGTCCTCGGCGTCAACGAGACAGCCTACGACCCCGACGAGCACGACATTATCTCGAATGCGTCGTGCACCACGAATTGTCTGGCTCCAGTGGCGAAAGTGCTTCTGGACAACTTCGGCATCCGCCGCGGCATGATGACGACGGTGCACTCGTACACGAACGATCAGGTCGTTCTCGACGGACCGCATAAGGACGCCCGCCGGGCAAGGGCTGCGGCACAGAACATCATTCCCACGAGTACCGGGGCGGCGAAGGCCGTCGCGCTCGTCATTCCCGAACTCAAGGGGAAGTTCGATGGCACCTCGCTGCGGGTTCCCACGCCAACCGTCTCGATCATCGACTTCGTCATCGAGACCGAGAAGAACGCCAGCGCAGCGGACGTAAACGACGCTTTCCGGGCGGCGGCTCAGTGCGAGCAGATGGACGGCATCCTCGGCTACTCGGACGAACCCTTGGTGTCGTCCGATTTCCGAGGCGACTCACGCTCGGCCATAGTCGACGGGTTATCGACCATGGCTCTCGGCGACAATCTCGTCAAAGTGCTGGCCTGGTACGACAACGAGTGGGCCTATGCCTGCCGCGTCGCCGAGGTCGTTGCGCTCATCTGTGAGCAGGGCCTCGGCACCGACGACGAGTAGCCGCACGCGCTGATTGCCGGTCCGGAGACGGAGCACCGAGCCATGCCGAAACGGTCGGTCACCGAGGCAGAGGTTCGGGGCAAGCGCGCACTGGTCCGGGTCGATTTCAATGTGCCGTTGCGGGATGGCGACGTGGCAGACGACAGCCGGATTCGGGCTGCGCTGCCAACGATTCAGTACCTGCTGGACCGCGGTGCTGCGGTCGTGCTGGCGACGCACCTGGGGCGACCCAAAGGAAATGTGAACCCCGCCTATTCCATGCCTCCGGTCGCGCGGCGTCTGAGTGAGCTTCTCGGGCAGCCCGTTGCCACGGTTGCCGCGGTCGCCGGTCCCGAGGCGGAACAGGCAGCGGCGGCCCTCCGCCCCGGCGACGTTCTGCTCCTCGAGAACACGCGCTTCGATCCCGGCGAGGAGACCAACGACCCTGAGCTCGCCGCTGGCCTGGCGCGGCTCGGCGATCTCTTTGTCAACGACGCGTTTGGCGCCGCTCACCGCGCCCATGCCTCCACAGTCGGCGTGGCGCAACTGCTGCCAAGCTACGCCGGGCTCCTCCTCCAGCGCGAGGAGACCGCGCTCTCGCGGCTCTTGAACGATCCCGAGCGGCCCTTCGTTGCCGTCCTGGGAGGTGCGAAGGTTTCCGACAAGTTCGCCGTGCTCAAGCATCTTCTCGACCGTGTCGACGCGCTGTTGCTCGGTGGCGGCATGGCCAACACGATGCTCCTGGCGCAGGAACGGCAGATCGGCACGTCCCTCGCCGAGCCAGACCTGGTCGACGAGGCCCGCCGGCTGCTCGACACCGCGGAGGCGCGTGGCGTGCTCATCCTCACGCCCACTGACGCCATTACTGCCCGGTCGCTCGACAGCAGGAATGGCACCGTCACGGTCGTCGACGCCATACCAGACGGCGAAGCGATCTTCGACATTGGACCAGCAACCGTCGCCCACTATTGCGAGCAGATCACCGGTGCGCGAACGGTCTTCTGGAACGGTCCCATGGGCGTTTTCGAGCGGACGCCATTTGAGAGTGGCACGCTCGCCATCGCGCGCTGCGTTGCGGATGCCGGTGCCTTCACCGTCGTCGGCGGGGGTGACTCCCTGGCGGCGATCGATGCATCCGGTGTCGCAGAGCGCATCGATCACGTCTCGACCGGCGGTGGCGCATCCCTGGAATATCTCGAAGGGCGAGCATTGCCCGGCATTGCCGCGCTCCCTGACGCATAAGCGTAACGACTCGCCCCGGTGGTACCATGGCCGCGCAACGGAAATGTGCGAAGCAGTGCCGCGCCCTAGCTGCCTGGAGCAAGACACAACCCATGCAAACTGCACTCAATATCGTGATGATCATCGCTTCGGTGCTGTTGATTGCCCTGATCCTGATGCAAACGAAAGGCTCATCCTTTAGCGGCGCTTTCGGCGGTGACGCTGGATCGATCAATCGCACCCGGCGTGGCGTGGAGAAGACCCTTTTTCAGTTCACGATCGGGACCGCGGCCGTCTATGTGCTCCTGGCAATCGCGAGTAGTTTCCTCGTCTAATGAGGAATGGCCGGTTGCCGAGCCTTCATCGCACACCTATACTTTTCGGCCGTTCTGACAATCCCAGAGAGTGGCGCACTGCTCTGGCAGGAGGATGATTTATGTTCGGGCTTGGCTGGCAAGAGCTCGTGATTGTCCTGGTCATCATCATGATCATCTTTGGCGCTGGTAAGTTGCCGGAGGTGGCCAAATCGCTTGGACAGGGCGTGAAAGAGTTCAAGCAGGAATCAGCCGGCGGCGCTGATAGTCTCGCAGCCGCTTCGGCGACCCACGGCGATACCTACGACAACGTTCCTTCCGCTGAGCGAGCAAAGGTTCGCGCCGACGAGATCTAGATTCGATCCCGCGGGCAGTATTCGGTTCCGTCGCCGAGAGCGGGGCGATCCGCCCCGCTCCTCTTCTTGTGCGGGTGCGACTTGGGTCGCCAACGCCTCGGGGCACCTATGACACCAGACAGCGATCTCACACCGGCCTTGAACTCGGACGCACCAGCCGATCGGGTGCACGTCGATCACGCTGCCGAGCCGGCTCCGAGCGCGAAGAATCAGGCAGGGCGGGCAGTGAGAGAAGTCGTCGAGACGCTCCTGCTGGCCGCGCTCATCTTTTTCTTGGTTCGGCTCGTCGTGCTCAATTTCCGCGTCGACGGCGAAAGCATGCTGCCGAATCTCGATGATGGGCAAATGCTCCTGGTGAACCGAAACGCCTATCAGCATCTCAACGTCGGTGGCAACCAGTACTACCCATTCGATCCCCCAGAGCGCGGCGATGTCATCGTCTTCGATCCGCCAACCGGCTCCGACAAGCCCTACATCAAGCGAATCGTCGGGTTGCCGGGGGAAGAGGTCACCTTTGGCGACGGCCATGTCTTCATCGACGGCGAGCTCCTGCCGGAGGATTACATCAAAGACCGTACGCGATGCGGCGGCCGGTCCGATAATTGCGATGTGGTCGTTCCGGAGGACCACGTCTATGTCCTTGGTGACCACCGCAACAACTCATCTGACTCCCGCGTGTTTGGTCCGGTCCCGGTGGAAAACATCGTGGGCAAGGCCTGGTTCTCCTACTGGCCAGTCGATGATGTCGGGTTTGTCCCGCACGAGGCGTACATCGACGGCGAGCAAGCTGCAGCCTCTGTTTCGCCCTCATCCTAGACGTGCGCGGCGCCGTGCTTCGGAGCCCGACGACGTCCAGGACAACTCCCGACACGTGGCATTGGCTCGGCCACGAATCCGGGTTGTAAACTTCATTCGGGTCCAGCAGTCCGGGCGAGATGAATCGCCCTGGAGACATCCATCCTTCCCCGGCCCAATTCTTGCGGCCGGAGGGCTATGCATGATCGAGACGGTAGTCGAAAGTATCCGAGTCAGTCTGGTGACTCAGCATCGCGTCGTGATCCTCAAGGAGGTCAACGGCGAGCGTCACCTGCCGATCTGGATCGGGTCGTACGAAGCGGAAGCGATTGCCATGGAGTTGCAGGGCGTCACCGCTTCGCGGCCTCTCCCGTACGATCTGATTCGGACGATCATCGATGATATGGGCGGCACCGTCGATCGCATTGCAGTGACTGACCTGTCCGACGATGTCTTCTACGCGCGTATCATCCTGCAGCAGAACGGCCGTGAGGTCGAGATCGATTCCCGCCCCAGCGATGCTATCGCTCTTGCGGTCCGGGCCCGAGTCCCCATCATGGTCGACGATTCGGTGATGGACAAAGCAGGCGTGATGCTCAGTTCGGACGAGGAGGAAGACACTGATGCCGAGAGCAGGACGTCTCAACCGGAACTTGAGCGCGCGGAAGGCGTTGATGAAGAGAGACTCTCGGTCTTCCGGGATTTCATTGACAGCCTCGATCTCGACGATTTCGATCGCAAGTCAGGGAACTGAGGATCTATCCTCCTACGAAAGCGACAGTCATGGATACCTCTGAAAAGCAAATCAAGCGCATAGTTCTGGACCGCATGGAACGCTGCAGCGTCTGTCATCGTGGTTTCGAACCGGATGATGTCCACGTTCTCTCGCGCAAATCCGATATGTGGATGCTGATGGTCTCGTGCGGCGAGTGCCAGGCCCGAAACTTCGTCGCGGCCGTGATCGGCGACGGCGACGCCGAAGAGGCTCAGCTCGCATTGCGCCGCCTGGGCGAGGAGCATGTACGGTCCCGGACTGGCATCGAGCCGGAGGATGAAGGCCCGCCGGGCGAGCCGGTCTCGGTCGACGACGTCATCGAGATCCACCAGTTCCTGCAGGGATTCGACGGCGATTTCAAAGCCCTATTCCGCGACCGATAGCGTCGGACGAGACAACGGAAACCCGTCAATCGGCGCCTGACATTGGGGCGTCGACGGAAGCTTTGCGCGCGTTGACCGGCCTCTGAGGCGATTCTATACTCGCCTTGAGGTTCAAACGTCGCTTGTACTTATTGAAATTTTCCGTCAATCGTTAGGGGCAGCAGTGGAAAACTTGGCGCCAACTATCTCCGGTCCGGAACCGGGGACGCCTTCAGAACTGTCTCCTGAAACCCGTCATGAAAACGATATCGATCTCGACGAAGTCAGACGCATCCTCTCCCATTTTCAGTACCGCGATTTTCAGGAAGCGCAAGAGCTCATCCTTTCCGCTCTTCAGGAAGTCAACGAGCACTTCGGTTGGGTATCGCTCGAAGCGGCCGAGGTGGTAGCCCAACACTTCGGCACCACCGCGACCCGCGTCTACGGACTCCTGACGTTCTACGCCGACTTTCGTACCGAGCCCCGCGGCAAGCACTTCATGCTCCTGTGTCACGGCATGGCGTGCTACGTCATGGGCTCGCAGCGCCTGATCCAGAATCTCGAGGATTTCTGGGGGATCGCCGACGGCGATACAACCGCTGACGGGGAATTGACCGTCCAGGTCGTCAACGGCTGCCTCGGCGTTTGCGACAAGGCGCCGATCTGCAAGCTCGACGCGGACTTCTTCGGCGATCTGACTCCTGAGAAGCTCAACCAGGCGATCCGCGGCGCGATCGCCGCGGGCGGCAGTTGGCGGGACGCGCATCACCCGGTCCCCGCTGGGAGCGACCATGACCGATAGATTCGAAACACGCGCCGACTTCGAGAAGTTCCAGCAAACCGCCCGGCAGCGCTGGGAAGCGTTGTGGCAGGGGGACCGGCTCATCGTGAGCGTCGGCGTGGACAGCTCATCGGATCCCAAGGGCGCGTCGCGCGTGCTCGCCGCCTGTCGCGAAGCGCTGGCCGGCACGGACGCGGTCGTGCGGGAGGTGAGCGGGAACGGCGCCATGTGGATGGAGCCGACTGTCGAGATCAAGCGCCCGGGCGAGCCGCCCGTCGTCTACGGCTGGATTGCGCCCCAAGACGTGCCTGCTCTTCTCGCCGGCAACCTCCAGGATCGAGCAGTCGGCGTCCGCGGACCTGCGGCCTTCGGCGGCATCC
>JAICRA010000196.1 GCA_025937615.1 Thermomicrobiales bacterium
CTGCTAGAGGCTTCGGCTCCGGACGGCATCGTCCTCGCCCTCGATGCCGATCCCGCCGCGATCGATCGCGCCTATGCCCTGCGCCAGGACCAGGCCATCGCCGAGCGCCTCATCCCGGTCCGCGCCAACTTCGCCGATCTCGCCACCGTTGCCCGAGAGCAAGGAGTCGCGCCGCTCGACGGCATTCTGCTCGATCTCGGGCTGTCATCGTTCCAGCTCGATCAGCCGGAGCGAGGGTTCGCCTTCCGTCACGAGGGACCGCTCGACATGCGCTTCGATCCAGAACAGGGCGCTCCGGCGAGCGATCTGGTGAACACCCTCCCGGAGCGGGAGCTGGCCGACCTGATCTGGCGCTACGGCGAAGAGCCGGGCAGCCGGCGCATCGCGCGTGCCATCGTACGCGAGCGGGAGCGAACGCCGATCGAGACGACGACCCGACTGGCAGAGATCGTGGCCGGCGCGCTTGGCGGCCGGCGCGGCCGGGACATCCATCCCGCGACACGCACGTTCCAGGCGCTGCGCATCGCAACGAATGAGGAGCTGGCGGCTCTGGAGTCTGCTCTCTCGGGAGCACTTGACGTGTTGGCTCCCGGTGGCCGGATCGCGGTGATCGCGTTTCATTCGTTGGAAGACCGTATTGTGAAGCGCTTCATCGAGCGTGAGAGCGTGGCGTGCGTTTGCCCTCCGGAGATTCCGATCTGCGTCTGCGGTCACCGTCCCAGACTGCGAAAAGTCACGCGGCGCGCAGTGCGCCCGGATGCGGCGGAGCAGGACGCCAACCCGCGCGCGCGTTCGGCCGTCTTGCGTGTGGCTGAGCGCCTTTCAGAGGGTCCGGCCGGTCTTACGGGAGCCAATTGATGACCCCGTTATCGCTCGAGAACGTCCTCACCGGCACGGGCGCCGTGATGCGAGGTGCACTTCCAACGGAGACGGTCTTCACCAGGATCGAGCGGAATTCACGGCAGGTACAACCCGGCGATCTCTTCATTGCCGTGCGCGGCGAACGCTTTAACGGGCATGACTTCGTCGCCGATGCCGCGGCCGCGGGAGCCAGCGCCGCCCTTGTCAGCCGGGAGTGGTCGGACGAGCACCTCGACGCGGGGTTACCCCTGCTCGTTGTCGACGATCCGGTCGCCGCGCTACAGCGACTGGCGGCGTGGTGGCGCTCCCAACTCCAGGATCTGCTCGTCGTCGGTATCACCGGCAGTGTTGGCAAGACCAGTACCAAAGAGACCGTCGCCTCGGTGCTGGAACGCTCGACGCCAACCTATCGATCGGAGGGAAATCTCAACTCGGAGATCGGGCTTCCCTTGTCCCTGCTCGAGGTGACGCCGGAGCATGGTGCGGCTGTGCTCGAGATGGGTGGCGCGTATGCCCTGGGTGAGATCCGGCTCCTAGCGGAGATCGCTCAGCCCAAGATCGGCGTGGTGACCAATATCCACCCCGTCCATCTGGAGCGGATGGGTTCGATCGAGGCGATCGCCGAGACAAAGGCAGAACTGATCGACGCCATCCCCGAAGACGGATGGGCCATCCTGAATGGAGACGACCCCCGCGTGCGGGCGATGGCCGATCGCTGCCGGGGGCGAGTGTTGTTCTACGGGCTCGAACCAGGTAATGACGTGCGGGCCACGGACGTTGAGTCCGAAGGGTTGGAAGGGACGTCGTTCTGGCTCCACATTGGCGAGGAGTCCAACCGGGTCAAGGTGCCACTGATCGGCGGGCACGCGGTCGAGCTGGCCCTGGCGGCCATCGCGGTCGGGCACGCCACGGGGATGGACCTGGCCGACATGCTCCTCGGTCTTGCCGAACCGGGCGTCCAGGTGCGCCTGCTGATCGTCCCCGGCCCCAACGGCTCGCAACTCATCGACGACACCTACAACGCGTCGACACCGTCGGTCATGTCCGCTCTCGGGTTGTTGGAGGCGATGAATCCCAAGCGGGCGATCGCGGTCCTCGGCGACATGCGAGAGCTGGGAGAAGTCTCGGAGCACGAGCATGTGACGGTCGGCCGCCGCGCGGGGGAAGTCGCCGACCTCGTCGTGACCTTCGGGGGGCTGGCGCGGACAATCGCGCGGGAGGCAGCGACGACTGACGGCCGTTTCGACGCCGGCCCGCCGGCCGTGACATCCTTCGGTCTCGAGCAGCGGGAGGAACTAATCGCCTATCTCCTGCGCGAGTTGCGCCAGGGCGATGTCGTGCTGCTCAAGGGGTCACGCGGGCTGGAGATGGAAACCATCGTGGAGCGGCTACGACGAGAGTCGAAGAATCGGGAAGTCGGAAAGTCGGAAAGTACGAAAGGAGACGAGTCGGCCGCCACTGGAGCCGATTCGTCATGAGGCATTCGTTCTTCCACTCACCGACTCACCGACTCACCGACTTGCCGACTCGTCTCTAGAGGCCGGCCATGAACAGCATCATGCCGGTCGACCCGAATCAGAACATGGCCGTCTCGCTGGCGCTGGCGGGTCTGGCATTCGTCGTCACCCTCATCATCGGGCGCCCGATCGTGACCTTTCTCCGCATGCGCAAGGCCGCCAAGCAGGTCCGCGTCGACGGACCCGAAACCCATTTCGTCAAGACCGGTACCCCGACAATGGGCGGCGTGATGATTGCGGCGTCGGTCGTCCTGATCACGCTCGTCTTCAACACCGTCGGCCGGTTGTCGATGTTGCTGCCGATCGGCGTGCTCATCGCCTCCGCCATCCTCGGGGCCATGGACGACCGGATGAGTCTGCTGGGGGGTGCGCGCCAAGGCGGAATGACCGCGCGATTCAAGTTTCTCTGGCTGACCCTGTTCGCCCTCGTCGCCGCAACTATCCTGCACGCGCCATTTCCCTACGGTCTTGGCTTGAGCGGTGTCTACCTACCGTTCATCGGTCGCTACGACATTGGGTGGCTCTACATCCCGGTGGCGGCACTAGCGATCATCGCCCTGGCGAATGCGGTGAACTTCACCGACGGGCTTGACACGCTGGCAGCCGGTACCGCGGCCATCGCCTTTGTCGCCTATGCCATCATCGCCTACCGGCAGGGCCAGCTCGGCGTGGTCACGTTCTGCCTGACGATGACCGGCGCCCTGATGGGCTTCCTCTGGTTCAACGCTCATCCGGCGCAGGTCATCATGGGCGATACCGGTTCGCTCGCCATCGGCGCGTCGCTGGCGGTCGCGGCGTTCATGACCGGGCAATGGCTGCTCTTGCCGGTAGTGGGTGCGGTCTTCGTCGCCGAGGCGGCATCGGTGATGCTGCAGGTCGGATACTTTAAGCTCACCAAGCGCCGCTACGGGGAAGGACGACGGCTGTTCAAAATGGCGCCGCTACATCACCACTTCGAGATGCTCGGCTGGTCGGAGACGCAGGTGACGATGCGCTTCTGGATGCTGGCCATGATGGCCGGGATCATCGGCGTCGCCATGGCGCTCGTCGAATTCTGACCCGAGGCGGCGACATGGAACACGACCTGCTCGGCAAGCGCGTCACCCTCCTCGGTCTCGGCACCCGCGCCGGGGGGCTTGGCGTAGCACGCTACCTGGCGAGCCAGGGGGCCGAGGTGACCGTTACCGACATGCGCCCGGCGGGAGCGCTGGCCGAGTCGCTCGCGGCCCTGGCCGGTCTGCCCATCCGTTTCGTCCTCGGCGGGCACGAGGAGCGAGATTTTACGCCGGCGTGGGCCGACCTGATCGTCCGCAATCCAGGTGTGCCACGACGAGCGCCGCTGCTGGAGCTGGCGCGCTCGCACGGCATCCCGGTCGAGATGGAGATGAGCCTCTTCTTTCGCGCCTGCCCCGCCCCCATCGTCGGGATCACCGGCACGAAAGGGAAGACGACCGTTTCGACCCTCGCCGGCGAGCTGCTCCGTCCGGCATTC
>JAICRA010000263.1 GCA_025937615.1 Thermomicrobiales bacterium
ACGAGGCGCCGCCATCGGCCTGGTGGCCGGACTCGTTCCCGGGCTGGTCATCGGGTGGATCATCGCCCCTGCATTCGATGGCCTCGTCGGTCGATCGGAGAGTGCGATCGGCATGGCGTTCATCGGCGCGGCGATTGGCCTCGCGATCGGTTCCTTCGCCGGAATGGGCCGTACCCAGGGCCCGACGCGAGGGGCGGTAGATCGCCGATAGGCTCCCATCGACTTGGATCATCCGGAGCTGAGACGCGTGTGTTGCCACCTGTGGGTCGGTTCGGCCTGACTATCCTGGCGGTCGCAAACCGCGGATAGGTGATGCCAGTGGCGTATCGACGATGAACCACGATGACCAACCGGACACGCGTGGGACGGGGACGTTTCTTGGGCTGCCATTTGACTGGCGCCGGCCCACCTGGTTACGTGTCAAAGAGCGGGGATGGAACCCGCACGATCCCCGTCTGCTCACGCCGAAGAGCTTCGGCTGGGGCTACGACATCAATTTCTACGAGCTGCTGGCACGCATGGGCATCATGCGCCGCCGTTGATTTCTAAGCACCAGATCCCGTGGTCGTGAACGATGCGCCCGCCGCCGTCCAGACCAGCTCGCCGTCGAGGATGGTCATCCACATCCCGAGTGACGCGATCTGCTCGGGTGCGGTGGCCTCCAGGTCGCCGTCGACGATCGTGACGTCGGCGAACTTGCCAGGCTGTAGTGAGCCGATCCGGTCCTCCATCCCGATGGCAACCGCCGCGTCGAACGTGTGTGCGCGGAGCGCCTCGTCGAGTGTCAGGCGCTGGTCATCGCCAATCGGCACGCCGCCGCGTGTGCGGCGGGACATCGCCGCGCTGATGGTGTCGAGCGGACGCAGGCTGGAGACGAAGGCATCGCTCGAGAGGACCGGTTGGATACCGGCGTCGAGCTCTTCACGAATCGGCTGCAAGCGGTGGGCGCGCTCCCCGAGATGGCGAATGAAGTCGTCACCGGAATCGACCAGGAAGTTGGGCTGGTTGACCGGGATCACTCCCAGGCGAGCCATACGGCCGATCTGTTCAGGTGTCGGATAGCCACAGTGTTCGATCCGGTGACGGTTGTCGCCGCGAGGCGCGGCGCGCATCGCCGCCTCGATGGCGTCGAGCGACATCTCGATGGCCGCATCACCCTGGGTGTGGATGCCGACCTGCCAGCCGTTGCGGTGGGCGCGAACGACGAGGTCTCTCAGCTCCGCCGGCTGCCAGTAGGTCGAGCCGGTGAACTCTCCATGAGGTCCGTATGGCTCCGAAAACCAGGCCGTGCCGCCGATGAGGGTGCCATCCGCGTAGAGCTTCATCGCGGCAATGCGTAAGTGATCGTCCCCGAACGGCGGACCGATGCCGACCGCCTCGAAATCGTCGAGGTGGTTCGAGAGGGGCATGAGAGCGACACGCAGACCGAGCATACCCCGGGCGGCAGCGTCGCGATAGATCCGCATCTCGCGGCGGGTGACCTGTGGGTCGCAGACGGTGGTGAGACCAGCGGCCAGGTAGACGCGACTGGCGTCGCCCAGCAGCGCGACTGAATCCTCGCCAGGAAGGAGCGTGTGGAAGTTCGGCCCGTGGCAGCCGATGTCGACGACCACCGGCAGGATAAGGTCGGTGGCGGCATCGAGGCAGAGACCGGTGAGCCGGCCCGCTTCGTCGCGCACGAAGTGGCCGCCGGGAGGGTCCTGGATGTTGTCGGTGATCCCGCGCTCGCGCATAGCGGGCGTGTTGACAAGCGCGTGGTGGACCGAGACGTGGTAGACGATGACCGGGTGTCCGAGTGTAGCCTCGTCGAGATCCCACCGGGTCGGTGGCTGCTCGTCCGGGAACTTTGACCAGTCGAGACCGACCGCCCGGATCCAGCGTCCCGGCGGCGTGACCTCCGCCACCTCCCCGATGACGCGGGTCAGGTCTGCCCGAGAGGTCACTGTTGGAAAGCGGACGTTGACCGACGCCAGCGCCTCGGCTGTCGCCAGGTAGTGGTTGTGGGCGTCGATGAGCCCGGGTAGCACACTACGCCCGCCCGCGTCGATGACCGCGGCATCGCGAGAAACCGCATCCCACGCGACTGCTTCCGTCCCGACGGCGACTATTCGATCGTTCTGGATTGCAACGGCCTCCGCGTGCGGATTCGCGGGGTCTCCACTCCAGACCCGGCCGTTGCGGATGAGAAGGTCCGCGGCCACCATCGATCTCTTCATGGCCCCCTTTGCTATCCGTCCAGCTCGCGCAGGAGCGCCCGCAAGTCGAGCGGAGCATTGACCAGGGCCAGGCTGCCATCAGGATCACGGGGCCACTCTTCGCGGGGCCGGTCGCGGTAGATCTCGATGCCGTTGCCATCCGGGTCGCGGAGATAGATGGCCTCACTCACCCCGTGGTCCGACGCGCCGTCGATGGGCGCGCCGAAGTCGACGAGCCGCTTCAAAGCGCGAGCCAGCTCCAACCGCGAGGGGTAGAGGATGGCGAAGTGGTAGAGTCCGGTGGTGCCGGGGGCCGGCGGTGAGCCACCTCGACTTTCCCAGGTGTTGAGACCGATGTGGTGGTGATACCCACCTGCCGAGAGGAATGCGGCGCTGTTCCCCATCTGCTCCATGAGGTCGAAACCGAGAGCATCGCGATAAAACGCGATCGCACGTGGCAGGTCCGCGACCTTGAGATGGACGTGGCCGATGCTTGTCTGGGGGTGGATCGAGGGCCAGACCGGTGTCGTTCCCGTCAGGTTGGATGTCGTAGCCATTCGCGTTCTCCTGCTCGTCCCCTAACGACCAATCGGTTCGATTACGGTCATTGGCATGAGATTCCGCTCGATCTCGTCCCGACGCGATTCGGCCCAGAACCGCGATTTCGGCGTCCGCGCAAACTCCGCCTACGTCACATCCGTCGTCAGTCCTGGCGTGTCAGTTGCGATTTCGATGATGAGACCGTCCGGGTCGTGAATAGAGATGCTACAGAAGTATGCGTGGTCCCTGATCTCGGTTGTC
>JAICRA010000361.1 GCA_025937615.1 Thermomicrobiales bacterium
GGACTTACCCTGCAGTACCTGCTCGACGTGCTCCAGCGGCGGAACCCCCGCGATCTGCGTGTCGTCGCATTGTTGAAAAAGGAGAAACCGGAAGCGATCGAGGTCCAGGTGGACTTAGTCGGTTTCACGATTCCGGACGAATTCGTGATTGGCTACGGCCTTGACTATGCGGGGAAATATCGCAATCTGCCGTATGTTGCGGTCCTTGATCCGAGAATCTACGCAGGAGAGTGAGGCTCCGGTGGCCGGTGATATACTCCCGCCGCGCGGCATCGCGGCAACACCGATCACCGCTCCGGTCCCGCGCGGGAGATCTTGTTAATGCCTGAGCAACGTTGGATACGTGGAAGTCTGGTCTGGATCGTGCTGATTGTCGCGGTTCTGGCCATGTGGGCGACGTTCGTCGGAAACGACGGCGCGCCCACGGTCCGGAGCATCGGTCAGGTCGCGCAGGAAGTGCGCGACGGCAAGGTGCAGCAGCTCGTCCAGGCGGAAGGGAGTCGTGAGGTCCAGGTCAAGTACCGGCAGGAGGCGGGGCTGCGCAACGCGGTGACGACCATCCCGGCTGAGACCGACCTCATCTCCGTGCTCGAGAACTACGGCATCGACCCGGCGGAGGTCCCGCCGGGGTTGCTCGAGTTCGAGCCCGCCAGCCGCTGGGGCGCCTGGCTGGGAGCGCTGACCTTCATCTTGCCAACGCTCCTGCTGATCGGCATCTTCGTCTTCTTCATGCGCCAGTCGCAGGGCTCGAACAACCAGGCGATGTCGTTCGGGAAGAGCCGGGCCCGGCTCTTTACGGCGAACCGGCCATCCGTCGTCTTCTCCGACGTCGCCGGTGTCGAAGAGGCCAAGGAGGAGCTGGTCGAAGTCGTCGAGTTCCTCAAGTACCCGGAGAAGTTCGCGGCCCTGGGCGCGCGAATTCCGCGCGGCGTCTTACTGGTCGGACCGCCAGGCACCGGCAAGACGCTGCTCTCGCGGGCGGTTGCCGGGGAGGCCGGCGTGCCCTTCTTCAGTATCTCCGGGTCGGAGTTCGTCGAGATGTTCGTCGGCGTTGGCGCCAGCCGGGTCCGCGACCTGTTCGACCAGGCCAAGCGAAATGCGCCATGCATCGTCTTCGTCGATGAGATCGACGCGGTTGGCCGGCAACGCGGCGCGGGACTGGGCGGCAGCCACGACGAGCGGGAGCAGACGCTCAACCAGATCTTGGTCGAGATGGACGGGTTCGACTCCTCGACGAACGTGATCGTTATTGCGGCGACGAACCGGCCGGACGTGCTCGATCCGGCGCTCCTGCGGCCAGGCCGCTTCGATCGCCAGGTGATACTCGACCGGCCCGATATTCAGGGCCGGGTGGCGATCCTGGAGGTCCACGTTCGGGGTAAGCCGCTGGAGGAGGATGTCTCGATCGAGGCGCTGGCTCGACAGACGCCGGGATTCTCCGGAGCCGATCTCGAGAATCTGGTCAACGAAGCCGCGATCCTGGCCGCCCGCAAGAACCGCAAGACTGTCGGCCGGGACGAGCTGACGGAAGCGATCGACCGCGTCATCGCGGGGCCGCAGCGCAAGAGCCGGGTCATCTCCGACCGCGAGCGGATCATGACCGCCTATCACGAGGCAGGACATGCGTTGGTGGCCCGGATGCTGGCTCACGCCGACCCGGTGCGGAAGGTGAGCATCGTGGCCCGCGGCATGATGGGCGGCTACACCCGCGTCGTGCCGGACGAGGACCGGCTCTTCAAGACCAAAGCCCAGTTCGAGGACGAGTTGGCCGTCTACATGGCCGGCCAC
>JAICRA010000328.1 GCA_025937615.1 Thermomicrobiales bacterium
CCGGACACCTTCCTCACCGCGCAGAACTTCATCAATGTCTCCCGGCAGGCATCCTACGTCGGGATCATGGCCGTTGGCATGGTCTTCGTCATCGCCATGGGGGACATCGACCTTTCCGTCGGATCGATCTGGATGCTGAGTAGCGTGATGATGGCGATCGCGCTGCGCGACGGCTACTCGATCTGGATTGCTGTCGCTGTCTGCATGCTCGTCGCCACACTGTGTGGGTTGCTGAACGGCGCGCTTAGCGTGGCGCTTGGCATTCCGACCATCATCGTGACCCTAGGTACGCTCAGTCTCTACCGCGGGTTGGGCCTCGTCGTTTCCGAAGCATCGCCTGTCTCGGGCTATGAGTTGAAGACCTGGTTCTTCGAATGGATCGGCGGCCGCGATCCGGTCTTCGGAGTCTGGATCAGTGTCTGGGTCATGCTAGTCGTGGGCATCGTCGGCTGGATCCTCTTCAATCGCACGCCATTTGGGCGGCGGGTGCAGGCCATCGGCAGCAACCGCCAGGCGGCGCTCTTCTCTGGGATCCGCATCTCGCGCACTCGAATCATGGTCATGACGCTAATGGGGTTCATCGTCGGTATCGCCGCTGTCGTCGCCCTTGCCTTCAATCGCAACGGGAGCCCCACTGTCGGCGTCGGTACGGAGCTCGGAGTGATCGCCGCGACGATCATCGGTGGCACAGCGCTCAGTGGTGGCTCCGGCTCGGTGCTGGGCGCCATCCTGGGCGCGCTGATCATTGCCCTGATCCAGAATGGGCTGGCATTGCTGGCGGTGCCCCCTGCCTGGTCGACTGCTGTTACTGGGATCGTCATCATCGTCGCCGTCACGCTCGATTACTTCATCAAGCGCCGCTCATAGCGGTGCGGCAATCGAGGCTGGGCTCGCGGTGAGCTGAACAGAGAAGGGAGGTGGGGACGGCAATCGGTGACAGGACGACCTCAACCGTCTGAGACGCATCTCACGGCCGCCCGGCAGGGACAGGCAACGACGAGGTCGGCCTGATGCGGGGCGACATCTGCGAAGGAGTATTGGCGTGAGTCGGATACGAACGATCCTTGCCGTCGCGACAATCTTTTCCCTGCTTGCGATGCCAAGCTTCGGTGCCGCGGCGCAAGACGCAACCCCGGCGGCCGACCACAGTGACATCGAGATTGCCTATGTCCTGCATGGTCTCAATGCGTTCACGGAGCGGATGAAGACCGGCGCCGAGGACGCGGGACGCGACTTGGGGGTTACGGTTGAAGTCTTCGGTGACGCGTCTTTCGACACCCCGACGCACCAGGCGTTTTTCGAAGCTGCTCTTCAGCGCGGCTTCGACGGAATCGCCGTCGTAACCCTCCCCGGTGATCAGTGGATCACCCCGATCCAGCAAGCAGTCGATCAAGGGGTGCCACTTGTCGGGGCCAACGTCACTGCGCTTGACTCAGCGCTCACCACGTGGGTTGGCCAAGATGAATACAACTCCGGGGTGATCCTGGGCGGCGAGATGAAAAAGCAGCTTGACGCGGCGGGCATCACAGAAGGCAAGATCGCCGTTGGCATCTGCGACCCGGCAGCGCAAGTTCTGCAGGACCGCGATGCGGGATTCCGCAAGGCGCTCGAAGGAACGAACTTCGAAATCCTCGAAGCTCAAGACGTTGATATCCCGGTCCCCGATAACTACGCCCGCTGGGAAAACATCATAGCCGCCAATCCCGACGCGGTTGCGGCGGTCGGCCTTTGTTCCATCGACATTCCGAACCTTGCGCAACTCAAAGAGCGCAATGCTGCCACGTGGTTGATCGGCGGCTACGATCTCGATCTGCCGACGTTGCAGGCGATCGAGGACGGTCTGGCTCAGGTTACCGTCGGCCAGCAGGAGTATCTGCAAGGATACTTGCCGGTGCGCGCGCTGGCGGAGCACCTCATCAATGGAACGCCGCTGGTTGAAGGGTGGTTGGAAACACCAACTGAGGTTGTAACTGCCGAAAACGTCGGGGATTACGTCTCTCGCCAGTCCGACAATCAGGTGCAGCACGCGTACTACCAGCAGTACATGGCCGAAAACTTTGCGGATCTCGAGGCTGCGGCCCGGCCATACGACGATCTGCGACATCCGGGAATGGCTCGCGCCACCCCGGCGCCCTAACGCATAGCTGAGCCCCGCCTGGACACGCATCCAGGCGGGGCTCAATTAAACG
>JAICRA010000045.1 GCA_025937615.1 Thermomicrobiales bacterium
AGCAACCCTGGTGCCCGGACCCGTGTTCCTGCACGTGGTGACCGAAAAGGGACGAGGCTTCGCCGGCGCCGCCACCGACCGCGAGCGCGGGCATGCCGTTTCTGCTCCTTCATCGCCGGGCGCGTCGCCGTCACCGCCAAAATATCAGGACGTCTTCGCCCAGACCGTCATCGAGCTCGCCAAGGACGATCCACGGATCGTCGCCATCACTGCGGCAATGCCGACCGGAACCTCGCTCGCCAAGTTCCAGGCGGTCTTTCCGGATCGTTTCTTCGACGTGGGGATCGCCGAGCAGCATGCGGTCACGTTCGCCGCGGGTCTCGCCGCGGAGGGAATGCGCCCTGTCGTCGGCATCTATTCAACGTTCCTGCAGCGAGCCTACGATCAGATCATTCATGATGTCTGCTTGCAGCGCCTCCCGGTGACCTTCGCCATCGACCGCGCGGGATTTGCCGGAGACGACGGACGCACGCATCACGGCGTTTTCGACCTGACCTATCTGCGTTGCTTACCAAACATGACCGTCATGGCGCCGAAGGATGAGAACGAGCTCCGCCACATGCTGAAGACAGCACTGGACGTCGTCGATGGCCCGGTCGCGATCCGCTACCCACGCGGAGCCGGCGTCGGATCGTCCCTAACTGATTCATTGCATACCCTCCCGCTCGGACGCGCCGAGACGATTCATTCGGGCGCGGACGTCGCGATTCTCGCCCTGGGGTCGATGGTGCTCCCCGCCGAGCGCGCCGCCGATCTCCTCGTCGCCGAGGAAATCTCCGCTTCAGTGGTCAATGCTCGATTCGTCAAACCCCTCGATGAGCGGCTCGTTCTGGAACTAGCGGCTCGGTGTGGAGCGATCGTGACGGTCGAGGAGAACGTCAAGGCGGGCGGCTTCGGATCAGCTATCCTGGAGCTCCTGACGAGCCGGGATGTCCGTGTCCCAACTCGGGTTCTCGCGGTCCCGGACCGTGTCTTCGAGCAAGCGTCCCAGGGCCGGCTACGAGAGCTCGCTGGACTGACGGCCCCCGACATTGCCACGGCGGCACGCCAGCTCGTCGCGCTAAAGCCGCCTGGGTCCGGCTCGGTTCTCGCATCGGGTCAATCTGTCGGGTAGACTCGGCGGCACTAGGGGCGTCTCCTGGTGTTCCGCCAGGTACGCAGTCGACACCAGCGAGGCCATCGTGAACTCAACCGACGGCGTTTTGTCGCTCTCGGCCAAGGCCGGGACTGACGCCGTAACGACCCTGTTTCCACCCCGCGATGATCGGTCCGGTTTGGCAGGTGCATCCGGTCAACTGGGTGTGGCGCTCGATGATGACGCTCTGAGACGCTTCGCTCGGTATCGAGATCTTCTCCTCGAACGGAGCGCGCAATTCAATCTGACGGCTATCCGAGAAGCTGAAGAGATCGATCGGCGGCTCTTTCTGGATGCAATCGCCGTGATCCCCGAGCTCGACCGCCTCGCGGGCACCGGCTCTGATCGAGCTGCCGGCCCGCCGCGACTGCTGGACGTAGGGACCGGCGCTGGGTTTCCCGGACTGGCCCTGAAGATCGCCCGCCCCCATCTCGACGTGACGCTTGTGGACGCCACCGCCAAGAAAGTTGCCTTCGTCAATGAGGTCATCGCGGCACTCGGGCTGGAACGTGTCCATGCCGTGCACGGCCGTGCTGAAGAACTGGGGCACGACAGCGCCTTTCGGGCGCGGTTTGACATCGCGACGGCGCGTGCCGTCGCCTCCCTACCAGTTCTTCTCGAGTATGTCGTTCCGTTTCTTACCGTCGGCGGAACCGCGCTTCTCCCCAAAGGGTTAGAGATCGCAGAGGAGTTGCGTCGCAGCCGGAGCGCCGCCGCGATGCTCGGGGCCGAGATCGTCTCGACGTTGGCACTACCGGTCCCTACGACGAGGTTGGTTGTGGTTCGGAAGATTGCGCCGACGGCTGCTATGTACCCGCGCCGGGTGGGGATCCCCAGCCGCGATCCCCTCGGCGAAAGGTCCTGACCGACGATGGCTGCACGGATCTTCTATCGCAAAGAGAAGCTCCGAGGCGCTTGCTGGGAATATCAGGTCGAAGGAGGCTGGATCGCGGTGCCGACTGACGATGGTCCGCGGCGCCTGCTCCACCACCGGTTCGCGTTTTACCGTGCCCGTGAAGTCGAGGTCCGCACGCCGAATGGCACCGAGCGCCTCTCCCGCACCGGAGCCGAGCAGTGGTTCTTCCCCGACCGCTGGTTCTCGTTGCTGCGATTCACCACAAGCGACGACCGCACCGTCGGCTACTACGTGAACTTCTCTCGGCCTCTGATCCAGCTCCGCGAGAACTACTATCGGGATCTCGACCTGGAGCTCGACCTGTGGATCGAACCGGACGGAACGGCGACCGAGCTCGATCGAGACGAGTTCGAGGCCGAGCTCGAAGCCGAGCGCCTCACGCAGGAGTGGGCAACGGCGGTCGACGAAGCCTGCGCGAACGTTGCCCGCGCGGTCGAGATGAGCCTGGCGCAAGTCGGTCCCGACATCGAGCAGGACCGTGACCCCGCCACAGGCATTCCGCGCTTCATTCTGCGCGCTTGACCACGAAATGCATGCGGACACGGCGATCATCTTCGAGCGTATTCCCGACTTGCGAAGTGTGGGCTCGCGTTGACAAGCAAGGGACTCAATCCAGTTGGGTATCATGAAGGTAGGGCCGGCGTGGTCCGTACGTGTCAACGCGCGCCAAAGCGGGAGGCGTTGAGATGCTGAACGCCCGATTGGTAGCGCTCGTCACGATCCTCGTCTGGACCACCACCCTCCTCTCGCCAACCATCGTCGCCCAGGACGCTGAAGCGCTACCTTCCGGCATCCGGAGCGTCGAAGTGGACGGCCAGCCGATCGATGCCGTCACCGTCCCAGTCACGAACAACGCGACGCCGGAGATCTCAGGTCGCGTCGACCTCGGCGTGCCGGTCATCGAACTGGTCGTCGGTGATGACGGCGCCATCCGGGTTTCGACGGAGCTCGACGACCGTGGGCGTTTCCATGTTGCTGTGCCGCAAGCGCTCGCCGATGGCCAGTACTCCCTCACGATCAATGATCTTCCAGTCGGCTCGT
This sequence comes from Thermomicrobiales bacterium, assembly GCA_025937615.1. Next base: position 3,093 of record JAICRA010000045.1, read on the forward strand.
TCGCCATCGACAGCGCCGGTCAGGCCACCGACGAGGCTGGTCAGGTCACCGAAGAGACCGCTCAGCGTCGCAATCAAGAACCGTTTCTCGACATCGCTCGTGTCGTGCCGTATCCGGTGGACTTTGGTGACAGCATCCCCGGTATCGGGTTCCTCGATGGGCGTTATTTCACACTCGAAGAGGAAGCCGCCCGCACAGCCGCGGCTGCGGGTGAGACATCAGCACAACAAGTGCGAGAGAGTCAGCGGAGTCTCGGCGAAGCCGGTTGGGTACAACGTTACGAGAACCGACTTGCGGTGCCAAATAGGGAGAATCCCGAGACATTTGACCTCCAGGTATCGTCATTTGTGGTCGAGTATGCGTCTCGTGATCATGCCAGCGCAGCCTTCGCCACGTTAGTCGGGGCTGATCCAGGAGTTGAATTTCCTCTTATCGGCGACGAGTCTGCGCTCACGCTGACGAGCGGCGTGACACCGGACACGGGATCGGAATACCAAGCCGCGCGCCTTGTCATCCGGGTCGGTCCCATGCTCGGCATGATCGTTTATGCCGATCTTTTGAATCAGCAGCCAGATTTGGCGCTGCTGCAAAGCGTTGCCCAAAGCGTCGTCGGCCGGGCGGCCGTCGTCGCCGATAGCGAGACCGTCCCGCTGGGCACCATGGCATTGCGGCTCGACTCGTCGGACGCCACGGATCGTTTAGTGCGGCGTGACATCTACGACATTCGAGCCGGCGCGCTAACCGCGCTCTTTGCCGAAGATGAAGCGAATCGGGACGGCCGGATCGAGACATTCACCGGGACGACCGACGCGTTCTCCTCGACGACCAGAGGCACGTTCGCAGTTGGAGGGGGAAACAGGAGTGACCGAGAGCCAGAACCTGGCACGCCAGCCGCACCTGCGCCCACATCGGTCATCTCTATCGAAGGCGAGTCTGCAGAATCATCGGTCATTATCGCGACCCCCCAGGCGGTTGAGATCGAAGGTGGCCGCCAAGCAGACGATCCCGAGGCCGCGCAAGTCTCCGCAACAAGTGCGCTCTATGCATTTCCCGGTGATGCCGAGGCTGATACTTGGTTCACCTCCAATCGAGAGCGTTTGGTGGCCGCCGGCGCCTCAGGCGAAGAAACCCTCACCGAAGCGCCAGATGCTCCCGCATTTGGCGACGATTCCGTCACGTTCGAGACACGCCGGGCAACCGGTGCCGATGAGCAGACACCGAACGGATTCCGCACGCTTGCCCGCGTGGGCGCCATTGTCACGATCCTTGATGTCGCCAGTAGCGCTGAACTGCCTTTGAATGACGTCGCAAAGCTGGTGGAGCTCCAGGTCGAGTGCATCGAGGCCGGTGGATGCAGTGGAGTCGCGTCTCTGTCAGGACGACTCAACGAGTTCGAGATCGTAGTGCCCCGGTCGCCGGTGGTCGCAGAGCCTACGAAGGTCCCGAGGCGGGAGAGGGCACCAGCGCCGGTCGAAGAGCCTGCACCGCCGCCAATCGTGGAACCTGAAGCGGCGCCGATCGAGGAACCTATTCCGCCACCGGTTGAAGAGCCAACGCTCGTGCCGGTCGAGGAGCCCACGCCGGTACCAGTTGAAGAGCCACCAGCCGAGGAACCCGTCGAGGAAGCGACCCCGCCAGTGACCGGGGAGCCGACAGCGGCCCCCAGCGAAGAACTGAGCCCAACACCGGCCGGAGAGCCAACGTCGACTCCTGTAGTCGAGCCCACCCCAGCTCCAGTCACGGAACCGACACCATCGACAGTCGTGGAGCCGACTCCGGCCCCGGAAGAGGAGCCCACCCCTGTACCCGACGTGGAGGAAACGCCTGCACCGGTCGCGGAACCTGCGCCGACTGAGACGACTGAATCTCCGGAGGATCGCGACGAGGCCCGCAGGCGCGCTCGAGACCGAATCCGTGACCGAAGAGACTAGTAGCGAACTCCCGTTGTCGCTAGGCGGCCCTAGATGTCCTCCGGTCTAAGCCCCGGTGTCCGCCGCACGATGCCGATCGAGCGGTCGTATTTGAGGCGCCGCTCTGGGTCGCTCAGGCACTCACGGGCCTCAATGATCTCTCGCATGCGGACCGACGCGTCTGGATCGGACGAGGTATCCGGGTGGTACTTCATGGCTAGCCGGCGAAAGGCCGCTTCGATGACCTCGGGGTCCGCGGCGGGATCGACCTGGAGCGTCTGGTAGTACGTCCGCCCGCCGCCGTCGCCGATCGTGGCAATGGCCACGTTTCGCAGACGAGCCAGGAGCTCCGGCTCGGTCAACACTTGGTCGAGAAACGATTGCCGCATCTCCGGAGGGACCGCAAACCGTTGCGTGCACGATCGGCACTCAAGCACCATCTGTTCGCGTACCGAAAACGTCGGGATCGAGTAGAGCGTGACCTTCCGCTTCGAGTCGAATACCGCAAACGGACCCGTCGACTTGCATTTCTGGCAGGTCAGCAAGAGGAAGCCCTTCGGCTCAAGGAAATCCTTGGCGCTCAGGCCATAGAGAAGCGGCAAAACCATGGTTAGAGTCAGAAGGCTCCTGGGTCGGTCGCAGAATGATGGTTCCAGTCCCAGATGATACCCTGCATCCGCCGCATCTGAGGGGCGCAGCAGATCAACTGCCGTGCGGCATCGCTCCCATCGATAACGTTCGCGTTAGTTGCGGCTTTCCCGGCTTTGCACTCCGGTCAGATTGCTTCGCGGCGGTCCTGCTGCTTCGCCCGCATCTTTCGCCAAGAGATTGCCGCTCGGCGTCGCCGCCTTCATCCGGGAGGAGTGAGGTGGATCGATCCTCCAGTTGGGATCCGCTCATGCCTCTCCGTGCACGAGATCAACGATGCGAGCCAGGGTCGCCGGGTCACTCTCGGGAAGGATGCCATGCCCGAGATTGAATATGTGCCCCGCACGTCCGCCCGCCCGTTCCATCACGTCACGGACGCCTGCATCGACCGCCGGCCACGGCGCAAGCACCAGCGCGGGATCGAGATTTCCCTGAATGGCGACGCGCGGCCCGAGACGCTCCCAGGCAACATCGAGCGGCAACCGCCAGTCGACACTGACAACCGCGCATCCGCTAGTGCCGATCTCACCCAGCAGCGAGGCGGTCCCTGTGCTGAAGTGGATCGTCGACGTTAGCGGCGCGACCTCAGCAAAAATGCGCCGCGTGTACGGCAGAACCATCGCCGCATAGCTGATCGGATCGAGCAACCCCAGCCAGGAATCGAACAGCTGGACCGCGTCGGCGCCGGCCGCAATCTGCGCTTTCAGGTAATCGACGGTGACCTGAGTCAACCGCTCCATCAGCCGGTGCCAGACGACCGGTTGGCCATACATCAGCGCCTTGGCCCGCGGAAACTCCCGCGCCGGTCTGCCCTCGATCAGGTAGCAGGCTAGCGTGAACGGTGCGCCGGCAAAACCGAGCAACGCCGCCCGGTCGCCGAGCGCGGCCTTCGTCAGCCGCAGCGCTTCCATGACATACGGCGTCGCCTCTCGCGCCGGAACGAAGTCGAGGCGATCGACGTCGGCGGCGGAACGGATCGGGGCGGCGATGACCGGGCCGACGCCGGGTCGAATCTCGAACGGCACGCCGATGCAGGCCAACGGCAGCATGATGTCGGCGAAAAGGACCGCCGCATCGACACCGAGGCGGTCAACTGGCATCAGGGTGGCACGGGCGGCAAGCTCCGGCGTGGTGGCGACGGCCATGAAGTCGTGACGCTCTCGCAGCGCGCGGTACTCGGGCAAGGAGCGGCCCGCCTGTCGCATGAACCAAACTGGCGTCACGTCGGCTGGTTGCATCTGTGCCGCGGCGAGAAATCGCTGGCGGCCCGTCATCGGGACGGTTCCCGGCGAGGCGCTGGCCGCGGTGGAGACAGTCACGTCCTAGGCCAGCGCGGCTGCGCGACTCAGCGACAGCGCCTCAAGCATTCCCCTCGCCGTCGTGGCGACACAGGTAAAGACCGGCACATCGGACTGGGTGTAGGCGCTCGACACGGACGCACGCAGCTCTTGCACCAGATCGAGGAAGTCGCCCAGGTGGTCACTCTCGAACGCAAGCACGAACTCCGGATCGTCGAGGCCGAACGCGTAGGTCGTATTGATCTTGACGGAGGAGTACGTCGCGCCGATCGCGATGTGCTGATTCATGATCTGCTGGCGTTCCTCCGCCGGCAGCCCGTACCACTCTCGCATCTTCGTCAGCGGGTAGACGAACAGGTATTTGTGCACACCCGGGGCGAGTGCCAGCCGTGTGGCGCGGTCCTCCCCAGGTCCGGCGTACTTTTCGACGTACGCCGAGCTCTTCGTCATCGAGAGATAGGAATAGGGCGTCGAGAGATAGCCCCCGAGCGCGGTGCCCAGAAGTTCACCGGCCATCTGCTGGATGTCCTCAACCTCGTAGCTGACCTGCCAAATCATGAAATCCGTGTCGCCGCGCGTTCCCATCGTGGAGTAGCAGCGAACGAGATTTCGCCCCTCCCAGGAATCGACGACCGCGGCCAGCTCGGCGATCTGGCGCTGTCGCTCGTCGGCGTCAAGCCGGCGCCACTCCGGCGCGACCTGGAAAAAGGTGAACTTCACCAGTTGTCGTTGGCCAGGTCGCGACTGGAAACCCAGCAGGTCGTCTCGGCTCACACCTTCTCCTTCGAGGCGGCAGATCCACTGTCCAAGATCACGTTTCCCACTCGCTCAGCACGTCAACCGGACGCCGGACCGCGTCATCGCTCTCCCGCAGCCACCGAGCGGCGTCCTTGGCGTGATAGGTGATGATGCGGCCCGCGCCCGCCCGCTTGATCGACGTCAGCGTTTCCAGCGCAACCTTGCGTTCATCGATCCAACCGAGTTGCGCCGCGGCCTTGATCATCGCGTATTCACCGGAAACGTTGTAGGCCACGATTGGCGCGTCGAACGCGTCACGCGCCATCCGGATGACGTCGAGATACGCCATTGCCGGCTTGACGATCACGATATCCGCGCCCTCGTCGAGGTCGATGGCGATTTCGGTGAGCGCCTCGCGGGCATTGGCTGGGTCCATCTGATGGGAGCGACGATCACCGAAGGCCGGCATACTCGCCGCCGCCTCACGGAAGGGCCCGTAGAATGCCGATGCGTACTTGGCCGCGTATGACATGATCGGCAAGTTCACGTGTCCGGCCGCGTCCAGCGCGGCCCGTACGGCGACGACGCGGCCGTCCATCATGTCCGACGGCGCGACGACATCAGCGCCTGCTTCCGCCTGAGAGACCGCGATTCTGGCCAGCAACTCGACCGTGCGGTCGTTATCGACCTCGCACCCGTCGAGGATGCCGCAGTGGCCGTGATCGGTGTATTCGCAGGCGCACACGTCGCCAATCACCAGCATCTCCGGCATCTCGCGCTTGACCGTCCGCATCGCGCGCTGCACGACACCGTCGGGATCAAACGCTCCGCTCGCGTAGCGGTCCTTCTCTTCCGGGATCCCGAAGAGGAGCACCGCCTTAATTCCGGCCTCGGCCAGCTCGGCAATCTCCCG
>JAICRA010000137.1 GCA_025937615.1 Thermomicrobiales bacterium
CGCCGTCGCCACCCAGCCAGCGGGATCGTCTGGACCGCCGACGGGCTGATCGTCACCGCCAACCACGTGGTCGAGCGGGACGAGGAGCTCGAGATCGGCTTACCCGACGGCAGAACGGTCGCCGCTGAACTGGTCGGGCGAGACCCTGGCAGCGATCTCGCCGTGCTGCGTATCACTGCCTCCGAAGTGGCGCCGTTGTCACGCACGACCGTCGAGCTGAGGGTCGGTCATATCGCCATGGCGATTGCCCGGCCGGGTCCGAGCGGTGTCATGGCCTCGCTCGGCGTGGTCAGCGCGGTTGGCGGACCGTTGCGCTTCCGCGGTGGGGCCTCTCTCGATCGCTATGTCCAAGCCGACGTCGCCATGTTGCCGGGGTTCTCCGGGGGTCCGCTTGTCGACACTGTTGGAAACCTCATCGGACTGAACTCATCGACGCTTGGCCGGTCCGGACAGTTGACCGTACTCTCCGCAACCATCGATGCTACCGTGGCCACATTGCTTCAGCACGGTCGGGTCCGCCGCGGGTATCTTGGCGTCGGCGCCCAGGGCGTCCGCCTACCGGAGGCGCTGGCTCGCGCCCTCGCGAACGGTCAGGAACTCGGTCTGCTCATCGTTTCCGTCGAAGCCGGCGGTCCCGCGGATTCGGCCGGGTTGATGCTCGGGGATGTAATTCTCGCGGTCGACGGCACCACGGTCGGCCAGGTCGAGCAGCTACAGGAGCTCCTCGCGGGGGATCGCGTTGGCAAGAGCATCCCGGTCAGCATCGCCCGCGGTGGCGAACCGCGCGAGATCGCGGTCACCATCGGCGAGCGCCAGCGCCAAGCGGAATAGAGCGGAAACCATTGACATGTCAGTGACTCTCGAGCGTGAGCAATCACGGACAGCTCCAATCGCGCCAGCCCTCGCCGGGCTGGCGCTCTCCGAAGCGATCGCCGACATCGCGGCGGAAATAAAACCGTCAGTCGTGCTCGTCGGTCATGGCGGAAGCCACGGCGCCGGTGTCATCTGGCGCTCCGAAGGGATCGTCGTCACCAACCGCCACGTCATCCGGGGCGATCGCGTCGACGTCATTCTCGATGATGGCCGCAAGTTCACCGGCATCGTCGCCGCCCGTCACCCTGACCGCGACCTCGCCGTCGTCAAAATCGCCGCCGATGGCCTACCCGCGGCCCGCCTCGGCGATTCCAGCATCGTCCGGCCCGGTCAAATCGCGATCGCGGTCGGTCACCCGCCCGGACTGCGGAATGCGGCAACCGCCGGCATCGTCGTCGCCGCCGGACAAGCCGCCACCCTGGAGGGGCCGCGCACCGGGGACTGGCTTCAGACCGACGTCACCTTGCGTCCCGGCAACTCCGGGGGACCGCTCCTCGATGCGCGGGGCGGTGTCATCGGCATCAACACCATGGTCAGCGGCCGCCTGGCCTTGTCGATCCCGAGCTCGGCCGTGGAGCGGTTCGTCGCCGGCGAGCGTCCCGGCGACCGTCGCGCCTGGCTTGGCCTGCACGGACTCGCCGTCCCGTTGCGGCTGCCCGGATACGACACCGGATTCTTGCTCACCGAGATCCCCGAGGGCTCGCCGGCGGACCGGGCGGGGCTGATCGTCGGCGACATCGTCGTAACGATTGGAGAGACGTCGGTCGTGGATGCCGAGTCGGTGCCTGCGGCCACACTCCGTCTGAATCCCGGCGAGGCCGTCGAGATCGGGGTCCTGCGCGGCGGGGAGCCGCGCCACTTCACGGTGGTTCCCACGGAGCACGTGTGACGGACGGCCAAGGGACTCGCCAGCGCGTCCTCGTAGTGGCTGCCTATCCCGCGCTCCGCGCGGGCCTAGTCTCCCTCCTGTCCAGCGATTCGGTCCTGGAGCCGATAGCGACGGAGGGGGTGGAGCTTGGCGACGCCGGCTATGCCCCCTCCGCGATCGTCGTCGACTACTCCGCCGGCGAGCCTGAAGAAATCCTCTCTGTCGCCGAGGCGTTTCCCCAATCCGCGCTCGTGATGATTGGCGCGGATCCGGCGACCGATGGTCCCGGTCTCGCCGGTGCCCCGGTCGCCTACCTTCCCAGCGATGTGGACGCGGTCGCGCTGACCGCGGCGGTAAGGGCCGCCGCGGCCGGTCTCATCGTGCTCGACCCGACCGTTGCCGGAGCGACTGGCGTGCACGCTCATGCTCGAACGAGTGACACGGCGGAGACGCTGACGGCGCGCGAGCGGGAGGTGCTGTTGCTGGTGGCGGAGGGTCTGCCCAACAAGGCCATTGCTCGCGAGCTTGGCATCAGCGAGCACACCGCCAAGTTTCACGTCGGCTCCCTGCTCGGGAAGCTAGGCGCCGCTAGCCGCACCGAGGCCGTGACCCTCGCCACCCGCCGCGGCATTCTCCCGGTCTAGTACGCCTGGATCGTCTCCGCCAGACTGCGCATCGCCGCTGCGATCCGATCCTCCGGCTGCGCGGAAAAGTTCAAGCGCATCGAGCGGGTCCAGGAGCGATCGGGGTAGAACCACGAGCTCGGCAGGTAGATGACGCCGCGATCGGTCGCGTCCGGGAGCATGGCGTCGGTCTCGTAGCCACCAGGCAGCGTGACCCAGAGAAAGAATCCGCCCTGCGGCACCGTCCAGTGAACACCGTCTGGCATCTCGCGTTCGAGTTCAGCCAGCATGGCGTCCCGACGGGTGCGATAGATCTCCCTCGTGGCGGCGATGTGCTCGTCGAGAAAACCAAGCGCCGAGTGATAGACGGTGCGGGTCATGATCCGCTCGTTGTGGATGTCGGTGCCCTCTTTTACGTTGAAGAATGCCTCGCGCAACCGCGGCGAGGATGCCACCCACCCCACGCGTAAGCCAGGCGCCAGCACCTTGGAGAAGGTGCCAAGGAAGATCACCTCGGGGTCGAGCGATTTCAGCGTCGGTGGCGGATCCCCGTCATAGGAGAGTTCCCCATACGGATCGTCCTCGACGATAACCAAGCCCCGCTCCCGGGCCAGGTCAACCAGTGCCCGCCGGCGCGCGCTCGACATGGAGACACCCATCGGGTTCTGGTACGTCGGGATAGTGTAGAGAAATTTCGGGCGCCGGGGCAGGCGATCGAGGAGCGTGACCAGGACGTCGACGTTGATCCCATCTTCGTCGACTGGCACTCCGACCGGTTCCGCCTCGTGCGAGCGGAAGACGCGCAGAGCGTCCATGAAGGTCGGCTCCTCGGTGAGCACGATATCGCCGGGATCGATAAAAATGCGCGCCGCCAGATCGATCCCCTGTTGCGCACCATTGGTAATCAGGACGTCGGCGGGATCGACGACTGCCCCGCGGCCGGCCATCCGCTCCGCGATCAGCTCTCGCAGCGGCCGGTAGCCACGCACCTCGCCGTAGAGGAGGGTCTCCGCACCATCGGCCCAGGCGCGGTCGGCGCCTTCGCGAAGCCGCTCGACAGGGATGGCTTCCATCGGCGGCACGCCTCCGCCAAAGAACACGGCATCCGGGTTCCGTTCGGCCATTTGGTCGACCCAGGGCCAGACCGAAGCCGCAAATGGCTCGATCCGCCGGGAAGTCTCCGCGCTCTGTTGCCCTTGCACTGTACCCGTCACGTTGGCTGGCCCTCGTTGTCATTCGTGGCGCTGAATTCCACGGGTTCGCTCAGTTCGATCTCCAACCGCTTATTGGCTTTGCCCTTGGAGCGGGTTCCGACCACGCGCAGCCCACCGACCTCCCGGGTATTGGCAACGTGCGTTCCACCATCCGCCTGCAGGTCGAGGCCCGCGATCTCGACCGTCCGCACCTCGGCTATGCCTTCGGGTAGCAAATTGATCTTGGTCCGGATCAGATCGGGGATCTGAAAGGCCTCGTCGCGAGGCAAGATTTTAATGTAGACATCCCTTCCCGCACGCAGTTCCTCGTTGGCTCTTCGCTCGATCTCAGCCACCCGTTCCGGGGTGAAGTCGGCGGAATCCATCTCGAAATCCATTCGCGCCCGGTCGGGTGCCATATTGCCTCCGGTAACGAGTGCGCCGTAGTCGCGGAAGACAACTCCGCACAGGACGTGCAACGCGGTGTGCATCCGCATCAGTCGGTAGCGGCGTTCCCAATTGAGCTCGACTCGCACTCGGTCTGCCATGTCCGGCAGAGATCCGTCGCCGCCGACCTCATGCCAGACAACGCCTCCCACCTTCCGCGCCGAGAGCACGGGCCATTGGCGGCCATCAGTTAGGCGCGTCAGGATCCCTTCGTCGGACGGCTGACCTCCACCACCGGGAAAGACGACCGTCATGTCGAGGGCAACCAGCTGGGACTCAGCGTCGACGCCGACAACGGTCGCTTCGACGGCGCGGAGGCCGCTGTTCCGATGGTAGAGAAGTTCGGTTTCAGGCAGCGCGCAATCCTCGTTCATTTCCCTGCCATCGAGCGGAGGTAGACGTCTAGCTTGGCCGCGAGGTCAATTGTCACTGGAGTTGGCCGGTTGCGCTACATCGTGCACCTGCTTGCCCATGCGTCACCCGCTTGGTATGATCGGACCGGTGTACGTACACCCGTTAGTACCGCCCCGCGCGTGAAACCTCACTGGCTGATGGAGTTAGGGGCGGTAAATGGAACTGGCTCTCCGTGTCTCAGACGAGCGCGCGTGCTCGGACTCGCAGTCGACGGTTGGCGGCACCGACGCGACATCGCGACAACCGGTGCTCACCACCGCGGTCGGAGCCTCGTACGCCTTCGATCCCGGTGTCGATGGCCTGGGCAGCATCTATGCCGCTCGCGTGCTCGAGCGGGGTGTCGATCCTCGCGGGCTCTGCGCCGACATCCGCGCCGACCGACTCGGACTTGTCGACCGCGGACCACAACGGCGCGCGCTCCTCGCGCGGACTCGCACCTCACGCTTCGGCCGGGGAACAGCCTCCCATCTGCAATTACGGATTTCCGA
>JAICRA010000332.1 GCA_025937615.1 Thermomicrobiales bacterium
CGCGGCTTCGCGCCGCCTCGGAACTTGGTCTCGTGCCCAGGTGGTGACTGCCGCCACTTTTACCGCGCTGGGGCTGGTCTTCGCGCTGACGTCGAATCTTCCACTGGCGGTGCTGCTGCTCTTCGCGGCCGGAGGAATGAGCGCTGCCTTCATGGCCCTGGCTCAGACGGCGCTGCAGTTGCGGGTCGACGACGACGTGCGCGGTCGGGTGCTTTCGATCTACCTGGCGACCTGGGGCATGCTGCCCTTCGGTCAACTGGCCGTCGGCGTGATCGCCGAGCGGATCGGCGCGCCGCTGGCGATCACCGGCGCCTGCGTCGTCGCGCTGGTCGGCATCGGGCTCATCGCCCGCCACTACCGGTTGTTGCGCTCCTGATCGTTGGCGCTGATCGGGAGGCGAACCGTGAATGTGCTTCCCTGTCCTTCACTGCTCTGAACCGCGATGGTCCCGCCATGGAGCTCGACGATCCGCTTGGCCCCCGCCAGGCCAATGCCGCTCCCCGCAATGCTCTCGACGTTCCCGGCGCGCCGGAACGGCTCGAAGATGTGACTCTGATCCGCTGCTGGAATGCCGACACCGTGATCCTCGACGCTGAGGACGGCCTCCTCAGCATCATTCCCCTCGCGCGCGATGCGGATGGTAATCTCGCCGCCATCCGGGCTGTACTTGATGGCATTGCCCAGGAGATTGCCCAGCACCCGCTCCAGGCGAGGTCCATCCCAGAACCCGATCAACTCATCCACCGCGGAGTGGACCTGAATTGCATGCCCATCCGTGATCTGGTCTTGCTCCACGGCGGTTCGCCGAGCCAGCGTAACTAGATCGGTCGATTCCCGGCGCAGCTCGACCTCCTGTCCGGACCGCAAGCGCATCACGTCCGCTAGCTCGTCGAGCAGCCGGGTCATGCGCGCCGAAGCGACGTCGATACCTTCCAACCCCGCATTGAGGCGCGCCTCGTCGAGAGGTTCACCGCGGGCGATCCGCCGGCGCAAGATCTGGGCTTGCCCGCGCACGCTGGCCAGGGGATTCATCAGGTCGTGGGCCAGCGCGGAGAGGAACTCCTCCTGGAGTTGTTCGAATCGTCTCCGCTCCGAGACGTCGCGCAGGACGCCGACATAGACTGACCCAGTGGAGAGTGGCACTGACGTGATCGACGATTCGACCGGCATCACCGATCCGTTTTTGCGCAGCAGCTCGAATTCTCCGCGCCACTGCCCGTCGCGACGCAGCCGCTCGCCTTCCTCGCCGGCCCATGGGCCCCCGCAGGCCACCGCCGTCACCGCGCGACCAACCAATTCCGTCCGGTCATACCCGACCATCGCCATCATGGCCGGATTGACGTCGACACACGTGCCATCCGGATCGAACACGATGATGCCGTCGTTCGTTCCTTCGAAGAGTCCACGGTAGCGCGCCTCGGCGGCCTGCACGTCGCGGTAGAGCCGGGCGTTGTGGATAGCCACTGCCGAGCGACGCGCAAGTTGCTCGGTAAGCGCACGGTCGTCCTCGTTGAAACGGCGATGTGAAATCGCCGTCGTGTACAGCGTCAACACCCCATGCACCGTGCCTCCCGCCGACAACGGGGCGACGATCGCCGAGAAAATATCGACGGCACGCAGAACCTCGAGGTGCTCGGCACTCTGGGCGGCAGGCTCGAGCAGTTCGTCTGTGGCTGCCTCGAGGAAAAACGAGGAGCCAGTCCGGATGACCTGGGCTTCAGGTCCGTTAGTGCTCAACGACGGCGCATACCGCATCAGCGTTGTCGCCATTGCAGCTTGCTGGGGATCGGCATGCGCCACGGCGACACGCCGGACGACGCCACCATCGAGGAGGTCGACCACGCACCAATCGGCGAGCGCCGGCACCGCGAGCCAAGCCACACGTTGCAAGGTCTGCTCGTAATCGAGCGACGAGGCTAGCGCCCTCCCTGCCTCGTCCAGCAGGCGCAGGGCGTCGTCGGCTCTGCGGCGCGCGGTGACGTCAGTGAAGAGACCAAGTGCGCCCACGACCCGGCCCGAACCGTCACGCACGGGACTCGTGCCGGCCACAACCAGCACCTCCTCGCCGTCGGCGCGGCGGAACCGGAAGTCGAACTCCTCCGAGTGTCCCGCCAGATTCCTGTCGATTCGCTCC
>JAICRA010000061.1 GCA_025937615.1 Thermomicrobiales bacterium
TCCTGTGTGGACCGCTCGCCAAACCAGACTAGCCACTCACGCACCTTCGCGGTCGGAACCGTGCGTGTTTGACGATGGGGCTGTGTCATGACTCGTCTCCTTCATTCAGGCTTCGCAGAATGCCGCACGTTTAAGGAATAGGCGGTTGCTATTCGCGCACTATGCGGTGTCCACCGGCGCTGCGGATCGACTGGGCTGTCTAGGCGTTCAGATTCCGCAACTGCCGGCCAAAGCCCATTTCGTTCCCATTGATATTGGCCTTACCCAACGCTTTGACGGCCGCCGGCATGGTCGCGGTGAGCACCTGGCGGGCCTGCAGCTCCGTGGCGCTAGCCTGACGTGCGGCGTTACGAGTGATGGTTTTGGTCTCGGGGCCATAGATGGCCTCGTGGTCGGTGGCCATGGCCTGCCGCGCTTTCGCGTTCTTGCCCAACTTCACATAGAACGCCGACGTTGGCGGCGCCAGGTATTTGACCGACTGCGCGTACATGGCCTTGAACACCCATGGATCCCCGTCGGCGACATTGGCCAGCATCGGCAGCCCGGACTCGACGATCATGGTCGCCATGTCTTTGGAGACGCCGACCATGTCCGCTACCAACGTGAGGGTCGTGTCGACGGCTGGATCGGTCATCACGTGCTCGAGCGTTTTCTGAGCCATCGTCATCGGCGTATGCACTCCCCATGTAACCTATGCAAGAGATTACAATAAATTGGACTCTTCCGTCAGAATACGCGGTGTATGTAGCGGGTGTCTAGCCCTCTGCCTGGGCGAGTGCTAGTAACGCGTGTAGACTGCGAAGACACGCCACGGCAACGAAGACTCACGGCGCGCGGTCGCGGGACCGGTAGACGTGTTGCTTGCACCCCTTTTTCGTTACGAGAGGACGCCCTAATCATGCGACGACGGACTTTTGTCACAGTGGCCACGGCCGCTGGGACCGCACTGCTCGCTCCGGCGCGCGGCGTCGCTCAGGCGGAGACGACCACCGCCCCGGAGACCGGCTACGCCCCGGTCAATGGGCTGCAGATGTACTACGAGATCCACGGAGCCGGTGAGCCGCTACTGCTGCTCCATGGCGCCTTTGGCGCGATCGACCTGTGGGGACCGATCCTGTCCACCCTGGCCGAGCACCACCAGGTCACCGCCATCGAGTTCCAGGGCCATGGGCACACCGCCGACATCATCGACCGTCCCCTCGGCTACGAGCAATTGGCTGACGATGTCACGGCGGTAATGGAGCATCTGGGCGTTGAGCACGCCAATATCGTCGGCTACAGCATGGGTGGTACCACCGGGCTGCAACTGGCGATCCGGCATCCGGATCTGGTGCGCAAGCTCGTCGCCGTCTCGCCGAACTACCGCTCCGATGGCTACTACCCGGAGCTCCTCGCGGGTCTTCAGCTGATGTCCCCGGAGATCTTTGCCGGCACGCCGGAGGAGGCGGCGTACCTGCGTCATGCGCCGAACCCGGAGGACTTCCCGGTGCTCGTCGAGAAGCAGAAAGTCCTCCCGCAGGACTTTGCCTTTGCGGAGGAGGACGTCGCGGCGATCCGGGCGCCGACGCTGGTGGTCCTCGGGGATTCCGATGTGGTGCACCCCGAGCACGCGGTGGCCCTCTTCCGCCTTCTTGGAGGCGGTGTGCCCAGTGATCTGACCGGTAGTCTCCCCAGCTCTCAGCTCGCCATCCTCCCCGGTACCACGCACCGCTCGATCGTGGGCGAACGCGCCAACCAGCTACTGGCGGAGATCGAGCCGTTTCTCGCAGCGCCAGTGCCCGACGCCGCGTGACCACTTGGAAGGCAAAGCGCTTGACAATCTTGGGGCAGCAGTGTCGCCATCTCTCAACAGAAGGAGTCTTTCCTTGACCCATCGCGTACGCGTGCTGACAGCGACACTACTGATCGCCGTTCCCGTCCTGTTCCTGCTCTTCTACGGGCTGCTCACGATGACCTTTGATTACCCCGGCATCCTGCGGGAACCGCCCGGGGAGATCTTGCGCCGTTTTGCCGCCGGCGGCCCGCCCCTGGTGCTGCTCTGGTACGGCTTTGCCCTGACCCCGGCTCTCTTCATTCCGGCGGCCATCCTGCTGCGCCGGGCTTTCCCGGACACTACTCCGTTCCTCGACCTGGCCGTCCCACTTGGGGTGCTCGCCGGATTGGTTCAGGTCCTGGGGCTCATCCGCTGGCCATTCCTGGTGCCAGAGCTAGCGCGAATTTTTCTCGATCCTGCGGCGAGTGAAGCCACTCAGACGGCGGCCCTGACTGTCTTCGGCGCCTTCCATCAATACGCCGGTGTCGCGATCGGGGAACACCTTGGCTACTTGTTCACTGGCGCGTGGACGCTGGTAATCGCCGCCGCGATGCTGACGTCGCCGGTCTTCCGGCCGTGGCTTGGTTGGGCCGGGATCGTCTCCGCCCTCGGCATTCTGGTTGGGCTGCTCGAGCCGGCCGGAATCGCCCTCGCCGGGACGATCAACGCCGTGGCCTACCTCGCCTGGTCGCTCTGGCTCGTCGCGACCGGTGTCTCGCTGCTGCGAACACACGCGCAAGTTGCGGATAGTCCCGTCGCAGTTGATCCCAACCCCACTCACGTGCCAATTGCCGCTACTACCACGAATACCCGCGCCCCAAAACGGCCGGCGGGTGTGGCTTCGTCGTGGATCGGGCCTGCTTCGAAGCGGGAACCGGACCCGGTCAGGCGCTCATGATCGGTTCGAGCGACGAACTGATCGAAAGAATCCTCGACGCCAATCGGGTGCTTGGGAGACTCGACCGCTTCTACGGGCAGGTCGTCTGGGGCGGGCTCACCGTCCGCTGGTGGAGGCCTCCATCACCCG
Source organism: Thermomicrobiales bacterium (assembly GCA_025937615.1). The sequence continues at coordinate 2,841 of JAICRA010000061.1, forward strand.
CTTGGCCACCGAGATCGCGCCGGCGGTTCGCACGACCTTGGCGGCCTGAGGGGACAGCTTAGCCAAGAGAGGTGTCTCGGAACCGGGCGGTTTCGAGACGGTCTCCGAGCCCCACAGAGTCCCCCGCTCATCCCAGGTTGCCGCTTGCCTCGAGCAGACCTTCCAGTTCCGATAACGCCGATGATCGGAAAAACCATATCTCACTTGCGTCGGCTTGTTTCTCTTCTTCGACACCAGACCACTCTTCCAGGACGACATGGTCTGGATGCGTCCCGAGCGGGCGCGTCACTGTCCGGAGCGTAGCGCACGGAGTCGGGAGTCCAGAACGCAGCGATCTGCTCCAGGCTGCCGGGGCTATGATCCTTTGGGGCGGTCAGTCTCCCCTGCCGCCTCGACGGCGTCTTGCCGCTTCTCCAAGCTGGCTTTGAGCACCGCCGGCGGTACAGTCGTGATGAGCACGGTCCACGCCTCCTCGTAAGCGTGCTGGGTCATCTCCCCTGTCTGCAGCTGGTGCCGCAGCTCGGCTTGCGCCGCGTCCATCGCCTGCAGCCCCTCGCGCGTGGCGGGATCGATGGCCTCACGGGGCTCACTTGCCTGCTCCATCGTGGCATGAGGGACCAATCGAAGCTGATCACCCGGGGTGCGCATTACTCGCCTTCCATCATCTGCTCACGGCTGACCGGTCTATCACCTTGGGGTCTGCCCTGAATCGAGAATGTTCCTTCAGGTGTCGAAAGTCCCGAGATCGATCGGGACGACCACGATGAGCGGAGCCGCGTCGCGCCCGATTTGCGCAGCGACTCAGGTACGCATCTCCATGGCGAGCATGGCGGTCTGGTCGTTGCAGTGCATGAGGTGTGCCACGGACACCATGCGCACGTCGCAGTGAGGGCCAGGCCAACCCCCGAATCGGCCTCGTGAGGTCCCATGACTGCCGCGCTTGCACCTCTCGCGCACGGTGAAGGTCCGGTTGCGGGCGACCACGCGCAGCGGTCTGCGGCATATAACGTGCGATGATGCGGCAGACGATTCGCCGGCACCGCATCCGGTTTATCCAATTCAAGCAGTACCCCGGCACATGAGGACCCGCCATGCCCCCCGCACTCGAGGCCCGAACCGATCAGCTCATCGTCGTCGGCGCCTCAGCTGGTGGCGTGGAGGCCCTCTCCCAATTCGTCGGCGCGTTGCCGGCTGATCTGGCAGCGCCCGTGGTTATCGCCCAGCATCTCGATCCCGCACGACCCAGCCACCTCGCCGAGATCCTCTCCCGGCAGACCCCGCTTCCCGTGCGCAGCGTCGAGCCGCGCGAGGCACTCGCGTCCGGTACCGTCTTCGTCGTGCCATCGAACCGGCACGTGACCATCACCGACCACCACGTCGACGTCCATCCTGATCCCACCCGCCGGCCCACCCCCTCCGTGGACCTCCTGCTCGCCACGGCGGCGGCAACGTTCGGCGAGCGGCTCATCGCGGTCATCCTCACTGGTTCTGGCTCAGACGGCGCGGCAGGCGCCCATGCCGTCAAAGAAGCGGGCGGCACAGTGGTCATCCAGGACCCGGAGACGGCGGCCTTTCCCTCGATGCCGCGCTCCCTGGCGCCCTCACTCGTCGACTTCAGCCTCCCGGTCAACGAAATGGGGGCGGCGCTGGCCGACTTGCTGGCGGCACCCCCACCGGAGCAGGCCACTGGAGACCCAGACCTGGCGCGCGTGCTGGATCGCCTGCGCGAGCGCCACGGTATTGATTTCGGCGCCTACAAACCCGCCACCATCACGCGGCGGCTCTGGCGGCGGGTGGCGGCCGTGGGGATGTCCACCCTCGCCGACTACCGCACATACCTCGAGGCGCACCCGGAGGAAGAGCAGCGCCTCATCACCGACTTCCTGATCAAGGTCACCCGCTTCTTCCGCGATCCGGCCCTCTTCGAGCGGCTGCGCGAGGACATCGTCCCCGAGTTAGTTGCCGCGGCCCGTCAGGACGGGCGCGAGCTGCGGATGTGGTCGGCCGGGTGCGCTACGGGGGAAGAAGCCTATTCACTAGCGCTGCTGGTGGCCGAGGCGCTTGCCGCTGCCCCCAAACCCTCCCCGCCGGTGCGCATCTTCGCGACGGATCTCGACGAGGCGGCGCTTGCCTTCGCCCGGCGCGGCATCTACCCAGCCACGGCCCTGGCAGACGTGCCGGAGGAACTGGTGGCCCGGTACTTCACCCAGCACGACGGTGCCGTCGAAGTCACCAAAGCGGTGCGCGGCCTCATCGTCTTTGGCAGCCACGACCTGGCCCAGCGCCCTCCTTTTCCCCGCACCGACCTGGTTCTGTGCCGTAACGTGCTCATCTACTTCGCCCCGGAGCTGCAGCGCCGTGCCCTGGAGATCTTCGCGTACTCCCTGCGCGAGGGCGGGGTGTTGGTGCTGGGCAAATCCGAAACGATCGGCGCCGTCAAGTCCGGCTTCGACACGATCGACCGCCGAGCGCGCATCTACCGTCGCCAGGGGCCACGGCCGGCCTTGCCGCCGGCGCGATTGCCGACGACCGCGGAGGCCGCGCCCGCGCGCGGCACGACAGTCCTGCGCAGCCGGTCGGCGCTAGAACGGGCGCTACGACAGGCGGAAGCCGACACCGAGGAGGCTCGCTTCACCAGTGTCCGGGCCGAGGAGGTAGTGCGCCAACTGCCGGTCGGGATGGCCATCGTCAATCGGGACTACGACCTGGAGGTTATCAACGGCGCCGCCCGGGAGCTGCTCGGCGTCCACGGTCTGGCCCTCGGCCAGGACCTGATCCACCTCGCCCAACGCCTCCCCTCCACGGCCCTCCGCACCGCCATCGACGCGGTGCTGGCCGGCGAGCCACCCCAGGCGCTTGACCCGGTTGTGACCACGGACACCGCCACCGGCGAGACCCGGCACCTGAGCGTCAGCTGTCATCGCAATCGGGCGACCACCGACGGCGTGGTCGAGGCAGTGCTGATCCTCGTCACCGACGTTACCGCCACCACTGAGGCGGCCACCCGTGCTGAGGCCGAGCTGGCGACACTGCGGGAGACGACAGGACGGCAAGCGGCGGCCAACCGGCAACTGCTAGCCGCCAACCGCGAGCTGACCGACACCGTCGACCGGTTGCGCGAACAGGGCGACGAGCTGCGGCAGGCAGCCGCCGCGGCCCAGGTCGCGGCCGAGGAGATCGAGACGCTGAACGAGGAGCTGCAATCGAGCAACGAGGAGCTGGAGACGCTGCACGAGGAGGCCCAGGCGACCGTCGAGGAACTGAACGTCGCCAACGACGAGCTGCACGCCCGGTCGACGGAACTCGAGGAGCTGGCCGCTGAGCACGCCGCGGAGCGGGCCCGGCTGTCGGCCGTGCTGGCCAGCATGGGCGATGCCGTGGTGGTGGTGGATGCCCAGGGACGGGTGATGCGCACCAACGCGGCCTACGACGCGTTGGTCGGGACGCTGGGTGCACCCTTCGTTTCCGCTGATGCACAGGGGATCCCGTTGCCCTCGACGCAGACGCCGGAGTCCCGGGTGGCGCGGGGGGAGGCGTTCCGGCTGGAGTTCACCGCCGCTGCGGCGGACGGGTCCCGCCGCTGGTTCGAGGCGACGGGTCGGCCGCTCTCCGGCGAGGTGGACGATGTCGCCGGCGTGCTGGTCATCCGGGACATTACTGACCGGACCATGCGCCAGCTTCAGGAGGAATTCCTCACCTGGGCCTCGCACGAGTTGCGGACGCCGCTAACCGCCCTGCAGGGCTATCTGCAGCTGGCCGAACGTCGAGTGGATCCCAGTGTCCACGAACAGGTGCATCGCTTCCTGACCCTGGCCATTCAGGAAACACGGCGGCAAGCCTCCCTCGTGACGGAACTCATGGACGCCACCCGGCTCCAGAGCGGGAAGCTGGAGCTGGAGCCGGCGCCCATGGATCTGGTGCCGGTGGTGCTGCAGACCGTGGAGTCGGCCGGGATCCTGACCCAGGGGCAAACCATTGCCTTCGCTGCGCCGAGCGAACCGGTAGTCGTCTCGGGCGATGCCAGCCGGCTGGAGCAGGTTCTGCTCAACCTCCTCACCAATGCCATTACCCATGCGCCGGGGACCGAGCGCATCGATGTCCGCGTGCAGAGCGACGACGGCATGGCCGAAGTGATCGTCCAGGACGCGGGTCCGGGGATTCCGACCGAGGAGTTGGAAACCATCTTTGGTCGGTTCGCCCAGGTCAACCCGAAGGAGCGTACTGGCCGGGCCGGTCTCGGGTTGGGGTTGTTTATCGCCCGGGAGATCGTGGAAGCCCATGCGGGTACGATCACCGCCCAGTCTGCACCGGGTCATGGCGCCACGTTCACGGTCCGGTTACCGTTGCTGCCCCGTGCTGATGACTGATCCTGACCTGAGCGCAGTTTGACGCCGTCGCGGTGACGCGCACTCAGGATGCCCCCTGCAGGCAGTCGTGCTCCTCTTGCGCTGCGCTATACTCCGTGACCCGCTTCAGCCCCGCTGAACCGGGAGAGTACATATGAACGCGACGAGCGTTCTCGACTTCCTCTCTGAACGCAGCCTCCGCACGCAACACCGCGACGCCGCATCCCGGGCCACCATGGCGCGGACCACACTCCTCTTACAGGCCGCTCAGCAGGCAATGCTGCGAACCCAGACGTTCCTCGCCTCCTGCCCAGAGAAGCGCCCGCCAGATCAGCCCAGGAACGATCCGCTCCCGAGCGCCCAGACCAGCGTCGTGATCAGCCATGCTGATATCAACTCCGGTGGCAACCGGGGCAACACCGTCATCGTCGGCAACTAACCAGCA
>JAICRA010000296.1 GCA_025937615.1 Thermomicrobiales bacterium
CGCGAGGAGCATGACTTTCGGCTCGACGTCGACGAGCTGGCGGCACTCGTCACGCCGCAAACGAAGTTCCTGATCATCAACAGCCCCGCCAATCCGACCGGCGGCGTCCTTACGCACGCCGATCTGGAAGCGATTGCCGCGTTCGCCGTACAGCACGATCTCTTCGTCCTCGCCGACGAGATCTACTCGGAGATCATCTACGACGGTGACCATTACTCGATCGCGACGTTCCCGGGAATGGTGGAGCGGACCGCGATCCTCGATGGCTTCTCCAAGACCTACGCAATGACCGGCTGGCGACTGGGGTACGGGGTCATGCCCGAGGAGCTTGCCGAACAGGTTAGCCGCCTGATGGTCAACAGTGTCTCCTGCACGGCCTCACTCGTGCAGCGCGCCGGCATCGAAGCACTCACCGGCCCGCAGGATGCGGTTCGCGACATGGTGGACGCATTCCGGCGGCGCCGCGACCTGATGGTCGAAGGTCTGAATAGCATCCCCGGTATCTCGTGCCGTGAGCCGGCCGGAGCCTTTTATGTCTTCCCAAATATCAAGGGCACCGGTATGACCAGCAAGGAATTTGCTGACCGGCTCCTCGATGAATTTGGTGTCGCCGCGCTCTCTGGGACGTCGTTCGGCGAGCATGGAGAGGGATATCTCCGCCTCTCCTACGCCAACTCGGAGGAGAACCTGGCGAAGGCGCTCGACCGCATCGACGCCGCGGCTCGGCAGACGGCCGGCATTCGATAGATCGACATCCTACGGAGATCGCGTTCGATTACTTCGAGCCGCTGATCGCTTGAAGGCCGGAATACTTCTTTTTCCGGGTGGACACGTCTCTTGAAGCGCGCTCGACGCGGCAACTCGATCAGATGACCGCCAGCGCATCCTGGGTGCGATAGGTCGCCGAGACGCTGGCTCCGGTGTGGATCCGCTGCACCGTCTCGCCAAGCAGCGATGCCACGGAGAGGATCGTCAGTTTAGGAATGCGCTTTTCCTGTGACACGGCGATGCTATTCGTTACGACCACTTCCCTGATGGCGCACTCTTGAAGCCGGTGCAGGGCCGGACCCGACAGGACAGGATGGATCGCCGACGCGTAGACCTCGGTCGCGCCTGCCTCCAGGCAGACGTCAGCCGCCTGGGTGATCGACCCGGCGGTATCGATCTCGTCATCGACGATGATCGCCTGCCGACCGCCGACCGACCCGATGAGATTCAGCACCTCGGTGCGATCCTGGTTTCCGGCGCGCCGCTTCTCGATGATGGCCAGCGGCGCATCGACGATCTCGGCAAAGTTGCGAGCGCGCTTCGTGTTGCCCAGGTCAGGCGAGACGACGACCGGCTCAGGTAGGCGCTTCTGGGCGAAATAGGATGCCGTCAGCGCCATGGCGCTCATCTCATCGACCGGCACGTCAAAGAACCCCTGGATCTGCCCGGCATGCAGATCGAGGAGAAGCGCGCGGTCCGCTCCCGAAACTCCAACCAGCTTTGCGACGAGTCGCGCCGTGATCGGGACCCGCGGCTGATCCTTTTTGTCGGTGCGCCCGTAGCCGAAATAGGGAATGACCGCGGTCACCCGCCCCGCCGACGCGCGCTTGATGGTGTCGATCATGATCAGCATCTCCATGATCGAATCATTGATCGGAGCAGAGAACGACTGGACGACAAAGACATCGTTCTCGCGGACGCTCTCGTTGATTCGGACGAATGTGTTGTCGTTCGAGAACTTGAAGACTTCCGCGCGTCCGAGCGGAATACCAATGTAGGCGCAGATCTCCCGGGCTAGCTCCGGGTTGGAATTGCCGGCAAAGACACTGAGCTGATCGTAGTGGCCCGCCATGTTCGACTCCCCTAGCCGGCGCCGACCCGTACTCCCCGCTTCCTCGAATCGCGGCACTGTAGCGTTGGCCGCATCCTACCCCGAATCGCGTCGCCGTTCGCTCAGTCCACTACGCTTGCGGATGGCGAAGGCAAAATTTCCAGGTCCGCGGCCAGTGTGGCCAGCGCGGCCGCCGCCGCGGCTTGCTCCGCTTCTCGTTTCGAAGGACCGACGCCCCGACCGAGAACGGTTTCGTCAAAGCTCGCTTCCACCACGAAGGTCCGAGCGTGGTCCGGTCCTTGTGTCGATACGGTCTGGTACTCCGGCGCTCGGCGGTAGCGCTCTTGCAATAGCTCCTGGAGACGCCCTTTCGGATTCGCGGCGCCTTCCGCTCTGGCCACGATTTCTGGAGCATCACGTTCGAGCAAGCGCAGGAGGAACCTTCTGGCCGCGCCGAAACCCCGGTCCAGTGCCACTGCACCGATGACGGCCTCGAACGCTCCGGCGAGCATACGGTCCCGGCTCCCTGGACCAGGTCGCTCGCCCTGTCCCAGGTAGAGGTAGGATCCAAGGTCGATCTCGCGAGCCCAGCGCACCAATGTCTCGGCCCGCACCAGGGCAACCCTCCTGCGGGTCAGCTGCCCTTCATCGGCGTCGGGATCGAGGTTGTACAGATACTCCGCGGCGACCGCGCCTAGCACGGCGTCTCCCAGAAATTCGAGGCGCTCGTTGGTGAGAGCCGCCGGATGCGTGGTTGATATTCCGGCGCCGGC
>JAICRA010000118.1 GCA_025937615.1 Thermomicrobiales bacterium
CGGCGGACCCAGGCCTTCCTCTCACTATCGCACTGAAAGAAGCGGAAAGCGAAGGCTTTCCCACCCCACCCGAAATGTTTGACCCAACTCCGGATCAGGCGACCCCGATAGCGCCAAGCAGCTCGCCGTCGAACCACCCACCTCCAACCGGGACCGCGTGACCGCTCACCTCGATGCGGGTCACGTGATCCGCGTTGCCTGAGACGCGTGCGAAGAGCTCGCTGGGACGACCGATCTCGGCGCCCTGGGCGATGCGAATTTCCGTGTCCCACGGGATCCGTCCGTGACGAGCAAGATGCAACGCCAGAGGTCCGGCGGCAGAGCCGGTCGCGGGATCCTCGGCAATGTCGTCGGCCGGCGCGAACATGCGCGTCTTCCAGGCGGGACCCGAGCCGGAGAAGACATTGAACCCCATCAGCGGCAGACCGGACGAGCGGGCCAGCTCACTGAGAGCACTGAAGTCAGGTCTTACGGCGGCAACGTCGTCCGGTCTCTCCAGCATTGCGTAGACGTGAGCGAGCCCATTGTCGTAGATCGTGACCGGGAGGACGGAACGATCGACGCCAAGCGCCCGCAGAAACTCGACTTCCTTGTCATAAATTTTGAACGAGGGAATTGGCTGTTCCATCGTGCCGCGCGCGGCTGGACCGGCCGTGCGATCGATGCGCACCGCAACCAGGCCCCGACCGGTCTCCAGGACGACGCGGTTCGCGCCGGTGTTCGTCGCGATGACGACGGCCGTCCCCAGCACCGGATGCCCGGCGAAGGGTATTTCGCTCGTCGGCGTGAAGATCCGAATCTGTTGGTGAGCGTCATTCCTCTTGGGGTAGGCAAAGACGGTCTCCGAGTAGCCGATCTCCTGCGCGAGCGGTTGCAACTGTGCCTCGGGAATCCTTGTCGCATTCTCGAAGACGGCGAGTTGGTTACCCGCCAGCGGACGCTCGCTAAAGACGTCGACGATGCGAAAAGACCAGCGTTCCACGGATCCTCCTAAGCCTGATGCATCAGAGGCACTGAATCTCGCTGCCCGACAGCCGACTCTGACCCGGCCAGGAGAGTGGCGTAGAGCACGCGCCCGGATTCGACGATGCTGGCCAGTTCGGCCGGGGTAATCGTCTGACTGGCGTCGCACATCGCGCGGTCCGGGTCGGGATGGGCCTCGATGATCAGTCCGTCCGCGCCGGCGGCAAGTCCGGCGAGGGCCATGCGAGCGACCAGCGAGCGGCGACCTGTGCCATGGCTGGGGTCGACGAGGATCGGTAGGTGGGACAGTTCCTTGACGAGCGGCACCACCGTCAGATCGAGTGTGAAGCGAGTTGACGTGTCGAAACCGCGGATGCCGCGCTCACAAAGGACGACGTCCGGGTTGCCGTGCGCGAGCACGTACTCGGCGCTCATCAGCCATTCCTCGATCGTTGCCGAGAACCCGCGCTTGAGCAGCACCGGCTTTCCCGCTTGACCCGCGCGGCGCAGCAGCGGGAAATTGGCCATGTTCCGGGCCCCAATCTGGATCATGTCCGCGTAGCGGGCGACGAGATCGACATGGTCCGGTTCCATCGCCTCCGTCACCACCGGCAGTCCTGTCTCCTCTCGCGCTTCGGCGAGGTAACGTAGGCCATCTTCGCCGAGACCCTGGAACGCGTAGGGGGAGGTGCGTGGCTTGAAGGCTCCGCCGCGCAACACGTCGGCCCCGCTGGCTTTCACGGCCCGCGCCGCCTCGAGCAGTGATTCCCGGCTTTCGATGACGCATGGTCCGCCGATAAGCACCGGCCGGCCGCCGCCTATCCGCACACCGCCCACTTTGACCACCGTCGGAGCGTGCGGGCGGCCCTCTCGGCTGGCGAGCATGTATGGCCGGTGCTGCTCCAGAACGGCGCTGACTCCCGGCAGGCCAGCCACCGAAACGGATCCCGTGACGCCGACCACGGTGCCGCCGTGTCCATCGTCGAATGTCCGGGACTCACATCCCGCGGCGGTCGCCGCGGCCACGATGGCGTTCATGGTCGACGCTGGCGCTCCGGCGGCGAGTGTGACGATCATCGGGTCCTCCTCTCATGGCGGGCAACAAAAAACCGAGGCCAATGCCTCGGTCCCCCGGCGCTGCGTTCTGGTCTATTGGGACGTTAGTGGCTGGTCGCCTCCCGTCCCGCCAGCAGCGCCGGGGGAACGTAGCCAAAAAAGACGAAGCCGTACCAGCGGGCGGCAGCCAGCCCGTGGTCGCGGATGGTCTTGCTTGGAGTCCCGACGCTTCTGTGCATGGCCGCACGGTAAAGGGGAATTGTGGATCTGTCAAGCCGCTCGTCCAGTAGACTCTGTACTTTGCGGCGGATTCGACTGGAAAGGACCCGTGTCATTGGCGGAGGGAGGTCCCTCGCCTTTGCGCTTGACGCGCAGCCCGCGACTGGACAATGCGCTGCGACTGGGCTGGGAATCGTTCTCGCGCACACTCGCAGTGGCGGGCCCAGAGGAGGCTGCACGCTGGCTCTCGGCGAGGACCGGCGATCCGGAGTTGGCCGAAGTGGCCGAGGCGCTCCTGGTGTCGGCGCTCGGCGGTGATCCCGATGAATCGGCGGATGCACTGTTTGGCCTCGCCGAACTGGCCGATGAAACTGAAGACGATCTCCTGGCCGATACGCTTTGGGAGGGGGTGCTCGACCGCTCTCGGAGCGCCGCAGATGGGGAGCTGATGGCCGAGGCGACGCGGCGTTTGTCCGCGATAGCGGAACGCAATGGGGATCCTCTAGCCGCAGCCGAGTTCTTCATCGAATTTCTCAACTGGCGGCGTCAGCCGGAGCATTCCTCGGACCCTGAAGACGTCGAAGTGGCGTTCGATGAGGTCATACGGCTGGCGACCGCCGATGGAGCGCAGCAGGCGGCCGCGCAGTACGGTTATCGGCAAGTCGGGTTCACGAAGCTCCTCGACGCGGATGACCCGCGAGCGGTCGAAGGCAACTGGGAGGCCGACTCGGCGCCCTATCAGGCATGGTCCTAGGAAGGCGAATCGTGATTGCTGCTTTCACCCTGTCGCCGGGCGTGGCACAATGCTGAATTGATTCATCGCTCACCGCGTGGAGTACCCCGTGAAGGTCACCGAAGGTCTACAGATCATCCGTCAGCGCCTCGTCGAAAACGGAGCAACACCAGAGACGCTGGGCCTCGTCGATGCGATCATGCAGCGAGCGGCGCTCCCGGCGGCGGCGGCCGCCTCGACGCCATCGCTCTTGCAGCTCGTACGCATGCTGGCGCGGTCACCGGTCGCCAGCAACAACATCGCCGTCTATAACGACCTGCTTCGCCTGGAGGAGGATCTGCTGTCGGCTGCAGCGCAGTATCACGAACGCGTCCAGGCGGAGGAATCGAAACCGATTCCGAAGACGAAGAAGCACTACAAGCAGCTCAAGGAGCGTGAGGAGCGGAAGAGTCGGACCTGACCTCGGGTGACGAGACCCGAGATCGACACCAGACGGCAAGTCTAAGGCTGAGTCCAGTCGCGAGAAACCAATAAGGAGACGGAGTGATGGCCCAGATCCTCGAGCGTGCCCAGGAGTTGCTCAATCCAGCGGAGATCATCCCCCGAGTGATCGGGCGGTACTCGCCGCTCCATATCGACCATGGCAAAGGGATCTACGTCTGGGACGTCAACGGCGAGCGCTACGCCGACTTCACCTCCGGTATCGCGGTCGTCAATACCGGCCATTGCCATCCCCGCGTAGTAGCGGCGATCCAGGACCAGGCTGCCCGGATCATCCACGCTCAGGCGAACATCCTGGCTCACTCGCCGATGCTGCGAGCCGCCAAGCTGTTGACGGAGACGACCGCGCCGAACCTCAATCAGGTCTTCTGGACCAATAGCGGAGCCGAGGCGACGGAAGGAGCGATCAAGCTGGCCAAGGTGGCCACCGGTCGGCCTGCCATCATCGCTTTCCGCCATGCGTTCCACGGTCGGACCCACGCCGCGATGGCGGTGACGTCGTCGCGGGTGAAGGTGCGCGGGCACTACGAGCCCTTGATTCCGAGCGTCTACCACGCACCGTTCCCCTACATGTTCCGCAGTCCCTACAAGGGTGCACCGGAGGACGCCGATCTCTATTACTTTGCCGAGCTGGAGGCGCTCTTCGATCAAATGGTCATGCCGGACGACGTCGCCGGCATGCTGATCGAAACCGTTGTCGGCGAGGGGGGCTATCTCGTCCCGACCAAGCGCTGGCTGAAACTGGTGCGGGAGCTGTGCGACAAGCACGGCATCATGTTGATCCTCGACGAGGTCCAGTCGGGGATGGGGCGGACCGGGAAGATGTGGGCCTTCGAGCACTTCGACGTCGTACCGGACATCATGACGACGGCCAAGGGACTCGCCTCCGGTATGCCGGTGGCGGCGGTAGTTGCGGATCGCGCCCAGATGGACAAATGGGCGCCCGGCGCGCACGGTGGAACCTATGGCGGCAACGCGGTCGGGACCGCGGCCGCGGCGGCAACCTTTGAAGTAATGCGCGACGAAGACCTGCCCGCAAATGCCGCTCGCATGGGCGCGATTCTGATCGAGGGGCTGCGCGAGATTCAGGCTGATCACCCGGTCATCGGCGATGTGCGCGGACTCGGGCTGATGGTCGCCACCGAGTTTGTCAATCCGGACGGGTCGCCGAATCCCGAGGCAGTCAAACAGGTCGTGGCGCGGGCGTTTGAAGACAAGACGCTCCTCATCACCTGTGGCACGTACGACCAGGCGATCCGAATCGTCCCACCCCTGGTGGTCAATGAAGAGCAGATTCGCGACTTCCTTCACGTCTATCGGCGGGCGGTGGCGTCCGTCGCCTGACGTTTCAGGTCGCAAGTTGGAGAAGGGGCCGGTGGCGAGCCGGCCCCTTCGTTTTCACGGCGTTCATCCGGCTCGCGAGGCTCGACTATCATTATTGTGTCAGCTACTCGTCGTGTCATGCTGAGGAACAAAGAATTTCAGTTCACGAGAGCATTCGCTCGCGAACGACGAGATGCTTCGCCTGTCGGCTCAGAATGACACCAAATGTGCGAAAAGCGATAGTTGCTGAATAATCTTTCGGTTCGAGGATTCATCAGATGACCACCTTTCTGGACACGCTTGCCGATATTGAGAACCGCTACAACGAGCTTGAACAGTTGATGGCCGATCCTACGGTCACGGCAGATCACGTGCGCCTCCAAGAGATCGGCCGCGAGCGGGCGGAGCTGGATGGAGTCGTGACCGCGTTCCGCCAGCTGCGTGATACAGAAGCGGCAATCGCGGATACCGAGGCGTTGGCCGCCGACCCGGATCTGGCCGATCTTGTCGCCGAGGAGCTGCGCGCACTGCGCAATCGTCAGCAGTCGTTGATGGCCGAAGTGCGCACCTTGCTCATTCCAAAGGATCCCAACGACGACAAGAACGTCATCGTCGAGATCCGGGGCGCGGAGGGCGGCGAGGAGGCGAACCTGTTCGCCCGCGTCCTGTTCGAGATGTACCAGGCCTACGCGAACCGCATGGGGTGGAAGCTCGAGGTGCTGTCGTCGGACCCG
>JAICRA010000234.1 GCA_025937615.1 Thermomicrobiales bacterium
CTCGTCCCACCTTTGGGCCGCGGCCGGAGCGGCATGGGCGCCCGCCGAGGCGAGCAATGTTGTCGAGGCAGCGGCGCCCGCGCGACGCAGCGCGTTGCGCCGCGTGAGGCGTCCGGCGAGTGACTTGGCCAGGTTATCGAATCGCTGCGCGTCCATTCTCCTGGGCCTCCATTCACTGCAATCAGCGGCGACTCACTCGCCGGCAACGATCAACGGAGGAGCCAGGAGTCGCCGGACAGAGGGTGCGAACCGTGGCTCCGCAGTCGTGAGCGGGGCAGATGCGGGGATGCCAAGGATACGATGACTCGCTATCCCTTCACCGCACCCAGCGTGAAGCCAGCGATGAAGCGATCCAGGAAGAGGTTGTAGAGGAGCGCGATCGGGATGGCCACGATGGCCGCGGCGGCCATCAGCGATTGCCAGAAGAAGACATCACCTCGGATCAACTCAGTCGTCACCCCGACCGAGATCGTCTTCTGCTGCGAGGAGGTCACGAAGGCGAGCGCATAGACGAACTCGTGCATGGTCAACGCGAAGCTGAAGACCACGACTGTCAGCAGCCCTGGCAGCGAAACCGGCAGGACTGTCCGCCAGATCGCCCCCAACCGGCTGTAGCCGTCGACCATCGCCTGCTCTTCGATATCGCGCGGAATCGACTTGAAGAATCCCATCAGCAGCCACGTGCAAAACGGGATAGTGAAGGTCGGATAGACGAGCACCATTGCCCACCAGGTGTTGCGCAAACCGAGATCCGCAACTACGCGGGAAAGCGGGATGAACAGCAACGTCGGCGGCACGAGGTAGACGAGGAAGATGGCGATGCCCAGCCCCTCCCCCCACTTGCCAGCCAGCCTCGACAGGCTGTACGCAGCTGGGACCGCCCCGATCAGTGTGATCAGCACGACCAGCACAGCGACGATAAACGTGTTGCGGGCGAAGGTGGCGTACTCCGTCCGCTCGAAGAGGTAGGTGATGTTGTTCAGCGTCGGCGGTTCGTTGTAGAGGAACGGGTTGCGGTTGGGATCGTACAGATCGCTGTTCTGCTTGAAGACGGTGAAGATCATCCAGCCGAACGGGAGCGCCGCGAACAGCGCGAAGAACGTCGCCGTCACATACAGCAACCCACGCGTCGCCACGCGCCGCACTTGCGCCTGCCGCCGCGCCCGCTCGTTCGCCGCGTCATCCCAGACCGGCGCTGCGGTGGGCGACACGGGCATAGGGACGGCGAGCGACGCAGGCACCTCCCCTACGGCCTGACTTGCCCTCTTGCCGTCTTCTTGTAGCCGTCTAGCCGTCTCGGTCACACCGTTTCCGCCCGCTTCGCGATTCTCAGCATCAGCGCCGCCACGCCAACCAGCACCGGGAAGAGGAAGAGCGCGATCGCCGCGCCCTGACCCAGACTCCCCCCTTCGATCCCCTTGAAGTAGGCCCAGGTCGCCAGCACCTGCGTCGAGTCGAAGGGGCCACCGCGGGTGAGGATGAAGACGACGATCAGGTCGGTGAAGGTGAAGACGATGCCGTAGAGCACCGCCACCGCCATGATCGGCAGGAGCAGCGGAATGCGGATGGCGAACAACTGGCGGAAGAATCCGGCGCCGTCGACGTTCGCCGCGTCCTTGACGTCCTGAGGAATCGCCGTCAGCCCCGCCAGCAAGATCACCGTGGCGAGCGGCAGTGTCCGCCAGACGTGGACGATCAAGACGGACAGGCGCGCGCGGTCGGGGTAGGCCAGCCAGAGACTGTTGGTGCCGAACCAGTCAGGTCCCAGCGGGCTGCCGACCCCCAGGAGCCCGGCCTGCCGCATCAGGTAATCGATCGGGCTGTAGACGTTGTCGAGCGTCCACAACCAGCCCAGCACGCCGAGCGCGATCGGAGTGGTCCAGGGCAACAGCACCAGGAAGCGAACCAGCCGCTTGCCATGGAAGTCGGCGGAGAGCACCAGGGCGAGGATGTTGGCCAGGACTAGCACAACCGCTTGCGAGACGATTGTGAAGACGAACGTGTTTTGGAGCGCGGTGCGGAAGGTGGTGTTATCGAGCGCATCGCGAAAGTTCTTGAGACCGACGAAGTCGATGCTTTGATCGCCGATCGTGACGTCGCTGAGACTGTAGAGCACGGCCAGCACCAATGGAATGCCCACCAGCGCGATGATGTAGATGACCGCCGGCAGCAGGAGCACCGGCCCCAGCACGCTTTCCCGGTCGAGCCAGTAGCGGCCCTGCCGCGTATCAGCGAGGGCGGCCGCATCCACCTGGGCGCTCGCGCTCATGGCCGCCTCCCATTACGATCCAGCCGCAGCCCGGTTTCACGATGAAACCGCTTCAGGTCATGGCGGCGCACGGCGAACTCGGTCGTGCTCCCGACCTCGGTATCGATGGCGGAGTTCGCGGGGAAACGAGCCACGGCTTTTGCCTGACCGACTTCGCCGTAGAGCAGTCGCTCCGCGCCCAGGTATTCGGTGCGATGGACGTGATAGGGAAAGCGTACCCAGCTGTCCCCCATTTCCGGTTGCCATGGAATGAAATGCTCCGGGCGGAACCCGAGCAGCTCACCGGAGACGGTATCGGGAATCAGGTTCATCGGCGGCGAGCCGAGAAAGGTGGCAACGAAGGTATCGGCCGGATCGTCGTAGATCTCGTGCGGGGTCCCGACCTGGCGAATCCTGCCCTGCTCCATGACCGCGATGCGATCACCCATCCCCATGGCCTCGACCTGGTCGTGCGTGACATAGATGGTTGTCGTTCCTACCCGGCGCTGGAACCCTTGCAACTCATCCCGGGCCGATGCCCGCCGCTGCGCATCGAGATTGGAGAGGGGTTCGTCGAGGAGGAACACCGTCGGCTCGCGCACCAGAGCCCGCGCCAGCGCCACCCGCTGCCGCTGGCCGCCCGAGAGCTGGCGCGGTTTGCGGTCGAGAAACGCGTCGATGCCGAGGATACCCGCCGCCCAGGCCACTCGCCGCGCCTGCTCGGATTTAGATAGCCCAGCGGCCTTGAGGGGAAAGGCGATGTTGTTGTAGACGGTCATGTGCGGGTAGAGCGCGTAACTCTGGAAGACCATCGCGATCTGGCGGGCACGCGGCGGTAAATCTGTCACCACCCGCCCTCCGATGAGGATGTCGCCGCTGGTCGGTGGCTCCAACCCGCCGATCATGCGCAACAAGGTCGTCTTGCCGCATCCGGAGGGGCCCAGCAGCACCAGGAACTCCCCGTCCGTCGACGCGAGATCGATGCCGTCCACGGCGGCAACGCCATCGAAACGCTTGCTCAGGTCACGGACTTCAACGACGGCCATAGCTAGGCGAGAAGTCGGTAAGTCGGTAAGTCGGTGAGTCGGGTAGTGGAGTCGTGAGTCGTA
>JAICRA010000139.1 GCA_025937615.1 Thermomicrobiales bacterium
CAATTTGGCTACCAGGTCTGATGGCCTCGCAAGTGACTCCGCTATGAGCTCGCGTCAACCGGCCCGCCTGGAGACAGCAGAGTGAGGATCGTCATCGCTGGTCCACCAAAGACTGGCAACATGTGGCTGAAGTGTCTGCTGGGCCGCGCCTATGGGCTCCGATGGCTGCGAAACTTCGAGACACCCGAGCGTCCCGACCACCAGGCACTTACGTCCTGGCTTATAGCCAACCGATTTCCTGATGGGACCATCTTTCACCAGCACTACGACTACGCGCCGGAGGTCGCGGACGCGCTCGATGCCGTTCCCGCGCATGTGGTGACGATCGTTCGCGATCCGTACGACGCATTTGTGTCGACTTATTACACGCTGCAACGACATTCGGCCGAGAACAACCAAAAGGGAAGGAAGTTCACGGAACTCATGGGTAAACCGTTGAATGATCCCGCGGTGATCGACTTCTTGCGCCGTGGAGGTTACCGAAACAATCTGGAGAAGGCACGCAACTGGGCGAACAGCGGCCGAGCCGTCGTCTTGCGTTACGAGAATTTGAGCCAGGATCCACTGGCCGAGCTGGGACGCGCGACCGAGATGATCGCCCCGGTCAGTGTTGAAAGCATCGAAACCGCGATCGACTACTGCAGCGCCGACCGGATGCGCCAGCGGACCAAAGGGGGAAGCAAACACGTGCGTGCGGCGACTGTCGGCGACTCGGAGCGGCAACTCACGGCGGATCACCTCGAGGCTTTCCGCGAGGCGTACGCCGAGATCATCGCCGAGCTCGGCTACCCCGTGCGGTAGCTCACGTCATAGCCCGTGGTCAAGATTCACACATGAGCTGGCCCAGAGAACATCAAGATTAGCGAGCACCTCGTGGAATTTCTGGCGCTCGGCGTCAAGGCTGTAATTGCTGACGGTTTCCATGGCCGCTCGGCGCAACGCTTCAGCCGCTGGCTCATCCATCGTGAGCGCCGATTCTGTGTCATGCACCAGGTCATCGAACCAAAATGCCGGTCGGAATGCGTTCACACCGGGGATACAAAAGGACCGGTTGCCGACACAGTCCGGACAGACGACGATGGTGCCCAACGCCATTCCCTCCAGCGCCGGCAGGTAGAACCCCTCTGTCTCATTGGGCAGAAAGAGCGTCACGCGAGCTCGCCGCATCGCGTCGAGGAATTCACTTCGCGGGACGGTGTCAGTCAGGACTTCGACCGTCCGACCGGTCCTCGCCAATTGCCCTGCCGCGCGCGTCGCCATGGCGGGTTGCTTCAGGCCGGCGATGAGTAGATCGACGGGCCTCGCGCTCGCGTCGTCTGGAGGAACGATCGGCACGTCGATCCCGTTTGGAATGACCACGATCGGCCCGTGACTCCCGGCCGCTTCCACCACGTCAGCGACCTCCTGACTGACGCATAAGCGGATTGCCTTGCGCCCGAGGAAGTTCGATTGAATGCTCCAGTCCGCCCCGTGCCGAACGTGCTGGATGAGATTCAGAACCGGAGTTCCGCCATCGAGAATTCCGAGCTGATCCAGCCGCTGCCAATCGCGACCAGCCACAAACAGCGCAGCCGGGTTCAGCCCATCCAGCGACTCGACGATGCGGTCTGGCGTCTGCACCCAGGGATTGCTACTGTCCCAAGACGAATTGACGTCAAAATGAACGCGAGCATCAAACCCCGGAGCCGTCAGAACGTGGTTGAAGTAGTTCCAGACTTTGAGGTGACCCCCTGTAAACCGGCGGTACTTGCGATGAAAAAGCACGACGCGCACGAGGACTCCCGGTTAGCTGATCTATCAATTCCACTGTGAGTCTAGCCGATGACCATCTCGCCACTTTTGGTATACTCTGCGACCACCCGAGCGAAAACCCGCGCCTCGCTCGCCTGAAACGGTTCGCGCGAGCCGGGACTATGCCGCGGAATTCCCGTTTATTCGGAGTTGACCTAGCTCGCTGCCGAACGAGCCTATGAGGAGTGCGACCGGGTGAGGATCATGATCGCGGGGCCCCCGAAGGCCGGCAACGTCTGGTTGAAATGCCTGCTCGGCCAGATCTATGGGTTGCGTCCCCTCTCCAGAAACGAGACGCCGCAGCGGCCGCAGCTCGACCTCCTCAAGACCTGGTTGCAAGGGGGCGGCTTTCCGGACCGAACGATTTTTCACCAGCATTACGACTTCAAGCCAGAGCTCGCCGATCTGGTCGAGGCTCTGCCAGCGCACATCGTCACGATCATTCGCGATCCGTATGACGGCTTCGTTTCGTCCTATTTCACCATCCAGCAGCATAAGGACGATGGGAAGCGCGGCGGTCGCCGCACGGATGTGATGGCCGGCAAGTCCTTGAGTGATCCGGAGGTCGTCGAGTACTTGCGCAATGGCGGCTTTCGCAACAACATGCGGCGCGCCAAGGAGTGGCTGGAGAGCGGGCGGACCCTGGTCGTGCGCTACGAACGCTTGCACTCCGACCCGATCGCCGAGCTGCGCACGGTCACCGACAAGATCGAGCCGGTGCCGGAGGAACGCATCGCCGCCGCCTTCGAGACGTGCAGCGCGGAGAATATGCGCCAGATGGGTGGACCCAAGTCCCAACACGTCCGGGCGGCCAAAGTCGGCGACTCGCGGGAAAAACTGAGCGAGGAGCACCTGGCCGTCTTCCGCGAAAAGTACGCCGATATGATCCGCGCGCTCGGTTACGAAGTCCGATAAGCTCTGTATTCCAGAGCAGCCTGCAGCACTTGGGAAATCCGATTGGGAGGCCGGCGGCGATGACATCGGTCTCGACATCGGCGGCGGTGTTGATTGACAGGGCGGGATCCACCGCGGCCACGGGGCTTGCCCGGAGCGCACGGCGACGCAACGTCGTGCCTGTTTGGTCTCGGAAATGGCCCGCAAGTTA
This sequence comes from Thermomicrobiales bacterium, assembly GCA_025937615.1. The sequence goes on from JAICRA010000139.1 coordinate 2,897, forward strand.
GGTTTGAAGTCGGGCGAATAGATCCGCAAGATGACCAATTGAAGCCCGGCCGCCTCGCTGCGGGCTCGGGTGGCGGCGCTCTTGTGCACGCTCAGGTTTTTGAGCACAACGAAAGGACCCTGAGCACAGACCGACTGGGTCTGGCACATGGAGGCACGCCAGCCGATGAATGTGGTTGATGTTGTCGTCCTTGTCGTCATTGGGCTTTTTGCTGTTGGCGGTCTGCGCCGGGGTTTCCTCTTCGGACTCGTCGATCTCGCCGTTTTCGGGCTGTCCATCATTGTCGCCGCCCATCTGGCGAGGTCAGTCGCGCAACCCATACGCGAGAGGGGGATACCAATTGATCTCGCAACCGGCGCTGGCTTTGTAATTGCCGGGGTCGTCAGTCTCGCTGTCATCGGTCTCGCAGCTCGCGTGCTTCTCGCTCCACTTCATGCACTGGGCGCAGGTACGCCGCTTGGTTGGGCGAATAGCGTGCTCGGCCTGCTGCCTGGAGCACTTCGAGGCCTCGCCGTCGCGGCGCTCCTGGTGCTGCTCGTGTCGGCGCTTCCACAAGAACTCGAGCAACGAGATTACTTACGGGAATCAAGACTTGCACAGCCACTCTTGGACCTCGGGCTTGGTGCATTGGAGGCTGGTCTTGGCTGGGCAGGAATCGATTCGCAGGGACTCGGCATACCCTCCAACCCGTCTACCTCAAGAGCTGTCAGCCAGCCATGACCAGGAAATGCGGCGAGCCGACCACCAGCGGGGGAACGCTTCCAGGCAAGCATTGCCGAGTTCGCCTCGGACCATCTACAGTGCGTGATGCGCCCCAGCCTTTTCCATGAATATGCTTTTAGGGAGAATGGAACTTCATGGGCCCAGCCTCGAATTCGGTTCCGCCAGCTCATGATCCAATGGTCATGCGGGAGATCATGCAGCGACACCTGGTGGCGCCACTGGGAACGGCATATCAGGTTCAGGAGTGCCGCATCACCAACACGCACGGGCGCGATGGTTCATCCGGGACCGTTCATTACGATGTCCACCTAGAGGATCTGACGACGGGAGATACCTGGAACCAGATCGTGACCGGGATCACGTACGGGGGAATGCGAACTCGCCGTTTCTGGGAGTCGATTCGCCGTTCGCCCGAGCTTGACGCTGACCCGGCCGTGGGGATCGCGTTGCTGCCGTATGCTTTCGTCCCCGAGCTCGATCTGCTAGTTCAAGTGTTTCCGCATGACTATCGCATACCGGCCCTTGCCCAACTGATAGAAGGACCGCTGCCGGAACTTGTGCCGGCCGTGGCGAAAGAGTTTGGGCCTGAAAACTGGGAGGTCGTCAGCTGGGACGCGGAAACAGTTCAGTATCGCGTCGATATGCGGGCGATCGTGCGGTTGACCATCAGCATGAGGGAAACGTCCACTCGCCGGACTTCCGAACGCCAGTTCTACGCCAAGATCTATCGGGATGCTGAAGAAGGTCGGCGCGCCCACAAGACGCATTTTGACCTCCATCAGCGTGCCGCTGCGCTCGCAACTCACCTCGTCGTTGCGAAGCCGATCATCTACGCTGGTGAACAGCGTACCCTCGTGACCACCGCAGTCCCGGGCACGACGCTGTCGGAAATCATCGAGGGTGGCCTCGGTTCGGTTGACGCGGTGAAATCCGCGGCGCGGGCCGTCGCCCAGTTTCACCAGCTCGACGTCGACGCACCGCGTCGATCATTGGCGGAAGACATGGCGCGTCTCCGTAAATCGCAGGATTTTCTCGCCTCCGCTCGCCCCGATCTGGCCGGTGAAGTAGGCGGCATAGTGCAGGCTGTGGCGCTTGGTCTGGAAAGCGCTCCATCTTCGCTGATTCATGGAGACCTCAAACCGGACCATATTCTGATCGCCGGCGATCGCGTCGGTCTCATCGATTTTGATCTCCTCGCCGTCGCCGATCCGGTAGTCGACGTCGCCCATCTCCTGGCATTCTTGCACAAGCC
>JAICRA010000381.1 GCA_025937615.1 Thermomicrobiales bacterium
CGCTGCATGTCCATGCCGCTACCCCGCCGTGGACCCATGGACGGGCGAGTTGCCCAACTTGCGTTGTCTGCGTCTCGTGGCTCTTGCTCGGGACAGGGGCTTTATCGAACGGCGTGTTCACCGTGCTGAACCGCGACTGGCAATCAGCGGCTCGCTGCTTTTGTGCGGTGCCTGATTCGGTCTGTGAACGGGGAGGCGCGGGACGAGGCGCCCGAACTGGGACATTGGGCGGGCCGGAATCGTCGACTTCGACCTGTGCCGGACCCGGCAAGGCATGCAGGCGTACCTGTGTCGCTGCCGGTTCAATTTGAGCCAATTCGGCCCGCATCCCGACGCTGAGCGCGGCGACCGCACAGAGTGCAGCCAGCCCCAACTTGGCCGCGTCCCGCCCATTTTGTCGATTCAGCCGGGACACAGCCGCTCTCGACGATGCCGCGGCACGCTTGGCCAGGTTGGCGATTAGTTTGGCGCGGCCAGTGTGACGCAAAGGGAGCAGCGAATGGAGGGTGTTCATTCCGAGGCTTCCGATCGAACTGATAGCCGGAGACCCGCTGCCTGAACCTCCAAAATGCCGAAGATTGTTATACCCGATCTGTGCAGGTAATAGCCCCAACGCGGGCACGACTGCGATTCCGAGCAGGGGGACCCCCACCCAAGCTCTACGCGCGTGCCCCCGGCAGGATTCGAACCTGCGACGCACGGTTTAGGAAACCGACGCTCTATCCCCTGAGCTACGGGGGCTCGCCGCGAGCCTACCGGCCCTCGGCGACGGCTCATTTGCGCTGGCCAGCAGCGCTCTTCCGCATGTCGGTGCAACCAACGGGGTAGTCTCGTGAACACATCGCGAGAGGACATGCATCATGACCATCGGAGCGGGCATCACGCTGATCGTCCTTGGGTTGATCCTGTTGCTGGGCGTCATCGAAGTCGACATTCCCTACGTCGACGAGTACGCGCTCGGCATTCTGCTGACCTTGGCCGGCATTGCTGGCATCGTGTTGAGTTTGACGCTGTGGCGTGGCCGGTCGGTGACGACCTACCCGGGTCGCGGCGGAACCCGCGTCGTCGAGCGCCAAGTGGAGCGCGACATCTGACCGGACGCGGCACCCTAGGCTGGTTCCGTGACCGAGTCCGATCCCGAAGCGCCTGCAGCTGAGAGAACTGAGGAGCAGACGCGTCGCCGGCGCGCCGCGAAGTTGCTGGGCGGACTTCTGCCTGACCAGACGTCGGACGAAACTGCCGAGGGCTGGGGCGACGGCGGGCCGGCGACCCGCGACGACGAGATTCGTCGCGATGTACCGCCACACCACGGGGCGTGATCAGGTCGCCTGCGCGACGACGACCGCCAACCGGGAGTCAAGGGTGCGCTCGGCGAGGTCCAGCGCCACGCGTTGGGTGACCGCGAGCCCGACGGGCGCCCCCTCGGAGAACGTTGAACGCCGCTCGCGCGGCACCGTGACGACGATCGCCCCTCGAGCGACCCGCGACGCCTTGGGTGAGTCATCGCCGGAGACGGCGACGACGTCCACCCGGTCGCCGGGACGCACGAGAGCGAGGACGCTCGGGTCGCTGACGCGGATGACGGTCAGAACGCGGTCGGGCCCGAAGCCATCCAGCACCCCGGCGCGCACCGTCC
>JAICRA010000059.1 GCA_025937615.1 Thermomicrobiales bacterium
CGGGATGGTCGTCGTCGAACTGACGAGCGGCAACATGGGCATTGGTCTCGCCGTCACCTGCTCGATCATGGGCTACCGCATGATCGCCGTGATGAGCGAAGGAAACAGCCCCGAACGGCGTCAGCTTCTCGCGGCCTACGGCGCCGAGATCGAGCTGGTGCCGCAAGCTCCCGGGGGAAAGCCCGGCCAGGTCAGTGGCGAGGATCTGGCACTGGTGGAGCTACGAACCGCGGAACTCGTCGACGAGCTCGGCGCGTGGCGCCCCGATCAATTCGGCAACCCCTCGAACCCGCGCGCTCATGAGCTGGGGACCGGACCGGAACTGTGGGAGCAGTCGGGTGGCCGCCTGGACGCGTTCGTCGCCATCGTCGGCACCGGCGGCACATTCATCGGCGTCGCCCGGGCGCTCAAGGCCCGTGACAACGCGATTCGCTGCCTGGCGGTAGAGCCCGCGGGCGCACAGGCGTTGGCCGGCCAGGCGATCACCCACCCCGCCCACAAGCTGCAGGGAGCGGGCTACGCGATGATCCCGCCGCAATGGGATCCAGCGCTGTGCGACGGGACGATCCCGATCCTTGACGACGCCGCGATCAGCACCGCTCGCGAGCTGGCGCGGCGCGAAGGTATCGTCGCCGGGTTCTCGACTGGGGCAAACGTGGCGGCCGCTCTACGGCTGGCGACTGAGCCGCCCGGGCTCACCGTCGCCACGGTTGCCTGCGACACCGGTACGCGCTACTTGAGCACGGACCTCTTCGCGAGCGGCTGAACCGCGCCTTCGCATCTCTCTAGATCAGATTGGCCTCCGGAACTGAGAGGTAGACCGTGTTGTTTTCGACGCGGGCGATCTGGCCAGCTCCGGCAAAACGATCGTCGGCCAAGGACACGTCGATGTGGATGAATCCGACTCGCATGAGCTGGTGACGCGCCTGCTCTGGAAGATTACCCAGGTCATACGAATCACCACCTATTCCGAAGAATCCCGGGTCGATGTCCTCCTGGCCCTCGTCCGTCGCCGCGTTCGGGTCACCCATCTTGACGAACTTGACTGTCCCGACTTCCTTGCCGGTCGAGTCGACAACCGTATCGCCGATCATGACGTTGCTGATAGGGCCGCCTTCGACCGTGTCCGAATACATTTCGCCGTCAACTGTGTTGTCGGTCGACATCGAAAGCGGATCGCGCTCGCTCATCGGTGACCCTCCTCTCTATCATCTGCGGTGACCCGTGCCGCCGGTTTGGACAGATCTTCCTGTTCTTAGGCGAGAGTCTCGTGGGCCGCATTCTGACCGCTCGACTGTGACTGCATCCTATCAGAATTTGTGGCAACGCCGACGACGCAGTGGAACGAACGAGAACCTAGCTCCGCGTGGACGCGATCAGGATGAGGGCCGCGCACAGCAGGAGCATCGCTCCAATGGCCAGCGCCGCCGTTGTCCAGAAGAATCGCGATTGGCGTGGCGGCTCGCTCGTTAGCACGTCGTTCGAACGGGCCTCGTCAGATTCCGTCATATGCTGAGGTTACCAGCCGGGAGCGCGGCACATGGCGCGGGCGTGAGCGAAGGAGCGAACCGTGATCCGGATCGACGGACTGGCCGAAGTCGTACTCAATGTTCATGATGCCTCGCGGGCCGTCGCGTTTTACGGCGATCTGCTTGGCCTGGAGCGGATGACCCCAGTGGACCAGCCGGGTCCGATCTTTTTTCGCACCGGCAAGGCAACCGATCGCGTTCCCTCGCTTCTCGTCCTGGTGCCACTTTCCCAGGGAACTCAGACCTTCGGCGAACCGCGAACGCTTCATCATTTGGCGCTGACCATCCCGGAGGCGAATTTCGATGAAGCGCGGGCAACGCTGACGAACGCGGGAATCGCGGTCCGCGACGGGAAGCATCCGGTGTTGGCGGTGCGCACCATGTACGTGACCGACCCCGATGGTAATGAGGTCGAGCTCATTTCCCCGGAGCCGGCCGGTTAGATCGCTGCTCCCAGGAGGGGCATCAGCAGCTTCTCCCATGAAAGGGATAGGATTTCTCGATACGGCTCGGCGGCGACGATCCGAATCAGACGGCGGTGCTCCTCGTAACGCTTGAAGTCGTCGTCGGTCAGCCCGACGACGTCGCGCCACGGCATCAGCGGTTCGAAGCCGACTGGCGGGCGTTCGAAAGCGACCCAGACATCCGAGCGCCAGCGCTCAGGCTTCGGGATGTCGATGAGGACCGCCTCGGCCGGTACGGGGTTGCCAGTCTCCTCGGCCAGCGCACTGGCGAGTCGCGTCTCGACGTCGCGTCGCGCCAGCGGATCGAAGAAAAGGTTCCCGAGTCTGGCGTAGAGCTCAAACGCGCGCGACCCGATCTCGACGGCCCGCTTGTAGATCTGGCGGTCGCGCAGGCCACGCGCCAGTCGCTGCGTGGGGGGCGGCATCGCGTCGGAGGTCAGACGCGTCAAGAGTGAGTCGTCGTCATGTCCGATCAGCTCTTCTGGTTGGAGTGCGCCGGCGATGAGGGCTTCCTGTGTCGCGCGGAGCAGCATGACCATGCAGGCGCGGTTCGTGTGATGCCAGTAGACGTTGTCGAACATCTCCTGGCGCGCGTTGATCAGCGAGTGAAGCGGACTGATGCCCTTTTCGCCGATGGCGATGCGCAGAGTGACATCCCCTCCGGGCTGCTCGACTCTGGCGATCGTCAGGGCGTCGATCAAACGCGCGGTATCGACGCCGCCGTACGGTACGTTGCAGGCTCGGGCGTCGCGAGGCAAGTAATCCAACTTGTCCATATCGAGCGCGCCGGAAAGAACCCCGCGCAGCAGTCGGTCGGCAGGCGGCAGATCCGCGCCATTGGGATCGACGAAGTTCGCGACCCGACGCGGATCGATACCCCATGACTCTTCCAGAATGGGAGCGAGCTCCGCTCCCTCGATCAGTCGCCGACCCCCACGCTCGTGCGGAATGATCGGCGGTCCCAACTCTTCGATGGCGTGAGAAAACGGATAGTGCCCGATGTCGTGCAAGAGAGCTGCGGCGACAGCCACGCGCGCATCACGATCCGTCAGCCACCGACCGTCAGGGGTGCTTCTGAGGTGATCGATCGCGAGCCGAGTCAGATGCATGACCCCAAGAGAATGCTCGAAGCGCGTATGGCGGGCGCCCGGCCAGACTCGCGAAACGAACCCGAGTTGCTGGATGCGCTCCAGCCGCATGAACGGGGACGTGCCGATCAGGGCAATATCCGGCCCGCCCAGGGGAATCCGATCGTACAAGGCGTCGCGGACGGTGGTTTCGATCGGGAACGCGGTGGCCGGGATAGTTCGTGGTTCGGTCATGATGGCAAGGATAGACCGGTCCTTAGGTGCGGTAAGCGCGACCGCCCGCAGGCATGTATCCTCGGCGGCGCGAACGGAGCCAGGAGAGCGGGGACTCTAGTGCGTGGGCTTGCCGCAAGAGAAGAGGGACGCACGCAGGCGTCGCGTCTGAATGATGTCGCGGCGACAGACTCATCCTCCGCGCTGCCGCAACGAATCTCGCTTGCGATCCTGCTCTTCTCCTACTGGTGCGTCGACATCGTATCGCCGGCGCTGCCAGCCATCCAGGAGTCGCTGGCGCTGAGCGCGACCAGCGCGGGGCTCGTCTTCTCGGTCTTCTTCGCCGGGCGCCTCATTGCCAATTTGCCCGGCGCATGGCTCGTCGAGCGGACTGGACCCAAGTGGACTGCGGTCACCGGATCCGCTGCACTCTTGGTTGGGTCAGGGCTAGCGGCGGTGGCCACTTCGCAGTCGACACTCCTGCCAGCGCGCGGCATCCAGGGTGTCGGGGTGGCCCTACTGGCAACCGCCGGGTTGCTCTCTGTCCTGCGCGCACGTCCCGGTGGCGGTGCGGCGATGACTGCCTTCAATCTCTCCACGGGTGTTGGTGGTAGCGCAGGACTCCTCACGGGGGGCTACTTGACGGCGGAATTTGGTTGGCGAGCGGTGTTCTGGCTGTCGACAGTCATTTCCGGGGTGCTCTTGATTGGCTCGATACTGGCGCGGGTGCGGGCGACGGTCTTTCCGGCGAGACATGCGACCAGGGGAGAAACGAGCCCAACAGTTCGCCGATCTCGGTCCGGCGAGGTCGCGGCCGTGTCGGCGAATCTTCTCGTCTTCATCAACTATTCCATCTGGGTCGTTTCCCTTCCCTTGTTGGCGGCGGAGAAGTTTGGCTTCAATGCGGGTCAGGTCGGCATGATGCTGCTGTTTGTCAATGTCGTCCATCTCGCCAGTGCGGTTCCTATCGGTGGGCTCATTCGCAGGGCCGGCGCCGCGCGGGCGTTGGCAATCGGCTTCGGGATCGGTGGCTTGGGGATGCTCCTGGTGCCGGCGGCGCCCAGCGCGCCCTGGCTCCTCGCGCCTATGGCGTTGTATGCCGTTGGTCAAGTTGCTGGAAACAGCTCAGCCGGTGACCTCATCCTTCGCCTGGGAGGAGGAGGTGGGCGTGCGGTCGGCGCCGTCCGCCTCTCTAGCGACATCGGGCTTGTCGCCGGTCCGGCCGCCGCGGGTGCGCTCGCGGACGCCGCGGGTGTGGCAGCGCCGTTTGCTGTGCTGGGCGTCGTGGCGCTGGTGGCGATGGGGACGGTGGCACTTATTGCCCGTCAGCCGTCACGGTTGAGTCTTGCACGAGGATGTTGACGACATTGCTACGCAACGGAATCCTGACTACGGCCGAGCGAGATGAGGTCGAAAAATTCATCCGTGACAGCCGCTGGTCCCGTGCCCTGGTCGCTCGCTTCGTCGCCGGCGACCGGCTTGAAGACGCGCTACAAGTCGCGAACAGGCTAGCCACGCAAGGCTTGTCGACGACACTTGATCGGCTGGGCGAGAACGTTCTGACTCCAGAAGAGGCGCGAACAGCAGTCGAGGCGTATGCCGAGACCTTGCGGGCGATGGCAGCCGGCGGACTGGACCCCAACATCTCGGTCAAGCTGACCATGCTCGGTCTGGATCTCGGCGACGAGGTTGCTTACGACAAAATGGCGACACTTCTCGAAATCGCGAGGAGCGTCAATGGGTTCGTGCGGATCGACATGGAAGGCTCCGCCTACACGGAGCGGACCCTCGCCATCATCGAGGCTCTGCACCAGCGTTTTGCTGGGCTTGTGGGGACGGTCATTCAGGCCTATCTCCACCGCTCCGATCGAGATGTAGAGCGGCTGATCAACCAGAAGATGCGGGTCCGGCTGGTGAAGGGCGCGTACGCGGAACCGGCGAGTCTCGCCTTGCAGAGACCACGCGAGATCGACGCGGCCTTTGTCCGCCTGATGGAGCGCCTGCTCGAAGACGGCCGCTATCCGGCAATCGCCACTCATGACCCCGCGCTGGTTCGCGCTACCAAGGGCTTCGCGCTGCGGATGGGTATCGACGCGGCGCGCTGGGAGTTCCAGATGCTCTACGGCGTGCGTCGGGAGGCGCAGGCTGCTCTTGCGCGTGAAGGGTATGGCATGAGGATCTACGTGCCGTTCGGTGCCGATTGGTATCCGTACTTTGCCCGCCGAATCGCCGAGCGACCCGCGAACATGCTGTTCGTCTTGCGTCAGCTGACTTCTCAATAGTCGCTATCCCGCCCGGCGCGCGTCCCCGGTCAGGCTATACTGATATGAAGTCCCACTGGGGACTTCCCCAGGGCAAAGCAGCTCCTGGGGTGGTGGTGAGACCCGGAAGCTCACGTCCGTATCAAGTGCAAGTCCGTGCAGGACATGGTGATGCGTGGCGTAGGCGACGAACCGGGGAGCTGCCAGAAGAAGGGGTGGTTTGACGATGAGCCGCGAGCGACGCCGGCTCTTCCGAGAGGAGGAGCAGACGGCGGAGCCGGGGCGCTTTGGGTGTCCGATGCTCGTCCGCGCACACTGCGGACCGTTGCGGGGGAGTGTTGAGCCGGTTTATCGATGCTCGTTAGCGTGGGCCCTCCATGGTGAAGACGACGTGATGCGTTGTCGTGCCACTGATGTGGTGACCGACTGCTGGAAAGTGCACCCTGAGCGTCTCCCGGCCGTGGCTGAGGTCGAGGTCATCGAGGTCGTCGAAGAGGCTGCCGTGAGAATCGCGGGAGACTGATCGATCACTCGATCCCGAACGAAGCGACCGCCTCCGCGCCAGCGCGGAGGCGGTTCCGTTTTTTGGCCCCACGTCACCGGTGCGGCGTCAGTTCTTGGGGGCTGATTGCTTGATGAATGCCTCGACGTCCTCTGGGGAGTGCTCGCGCAGGTCCAACGCCGGGTACTTCAGGTCCGGCGGAATGTAGAGATAAAACGTGAACCGAACTGGTTCGATACGCTCCTGGTCCGCCCACCAGTCGTAGAGGACTGGCAACCAAGCAAAGCTACGGGCGCGAACGCGCCAGAGCGCAACCGCGGCGCCGCGCTCATATGTCAGTGCCTCACCAAAATAGACCTCCGCGCCGGAGTCGCTCTCGATGATGCGAAGTACGTCGTCGTAAAAGCGCGGCGACCCTTTGAGCGAGAATCGCCAGCCATCGGTCACCGAGCCACCCCGAGTGACCTCATCGAGCAGTGACCCAGAAGCTGGCTGTGATCCCGAGTTACGACGCTTGCCGAACAGCGAAGCCATGCTTCCCCCATGCCACTCGGTAGTCGGGACCTGGCCCCACTCCGCGCAAAACCTCCGGCGAGCGATTGTACTCCGCTTCCGCTCGGCTAACCCGACCGAAGATGTGCAACATCTTGGCGATCTCACTTGTGGCAACGTACAGTGCGGCGGGTTTCACCATGCTCGACGCCTGGTGTCGCGAATTGCTTGGATCGAGGAGTCGATGTGAAGGTCGGGATTCTGTTGCCGAGCGCCGAGACGGACAACGGGACGATCCTGCGCTATGGCGATATCCGCGACGCGACACTCCAGGCGGAGCGCGATCAGTTTGATTCGATCTGGATCGCCGACCATCTCCTCTTCGAGTGGGACGGGCAGCGGCGCGGTATCTGGGAGGGATGGACGTTACTTTCGGCTCTGGCCGAGGCGACAACTCGCATCGAGCTGGGGACGCTGGTCATGTGCACGGCGTTCCGCAACCCGGCCCTCCTTGCCAAGATGGCGGACGCGGTGGACGAGGTGAGCGGAGGTCGGTTGATCCTCGGTCTGGGTGCGGGTTGGCACGAGCCGGAGTTCTCGGCGTTTGGCTTCCCGTTCGATCATCTGGCCAGCCGCTTCGAGGATGCGCTGCGCATCGTCGCGCCACTGGTCCGCGGCGACGTCGTCGATTTCCAGGGAGTGTATGAACGGGCTGTCAACTGCGTCAGTCTGCCGCGAGGACCGCGACCGACCGGGCCGCCAATCCTGGTTGGAGCCTTCGGGCCCCGGATGCTGCGGTTGACGGCGGAGCTTGCCGATGCCTGGAACACGTGCTGGCTGGGACGCGCCGACGAGCTACCCGAGAAGCGTGCGGAGCTGCAAGCCGCCTGCTCCGATGTGGGCCGTGATCCCGCCACGCTTGAAGTCACCGTTGGCCAGATCGTGGCCTCTGCTGAGTCAGCAGACGATGGAGACGAATCTGATCGCGCCGCGCGGTTTGCGTTCACCAGCGCGGAGGAGCTGGCCGATCAATGGCGGGCATTCGAGGAGCAAGGCGTCGCCCACCTGATCGTCTGGCCGCAGCCTTTTGATCGCGCGCGGCTAGAGCTCGCGACGGCGGCGCTACGGAACTACCGGGCCGGGAGCGGTCGA
>JAICRA010000114.1 GCA_025937615.1 Thermomicrobiales bacterium
ACTTCGCGCAAGTCGAGCACGTCATCGACGATCTGGAACGCCATCCCGATATCGGACCCGTATCGTCGAAGTGCCTGAACGGCGGATTGGGGAGCGTTCCCGATGACCGCGCCCATCTCCGCTGATCCGGCAAAAAGTGACGCGGTTTTCCCAAAAATCCTCCGCTCGTACTCCTCCCGGGACTGATCGAGTCGATGGGCAAAGAACATCTCGCGGAGTTGGCCGTCGCAAATATCCGCGAGCGTGGATGCGAAAATGCTGACAACCCGGGGACTGTTTGTGGCCGCCGCCAGCATGGCAGACTGGGCAAAGAGGAAATCGCCGAGGAGGATTACCGCGCCCGAAGGAAGGACGCTGTTGAGCGTCGGACGTCCACGCCGAATGCCAGCGCGATCGACCGTGTCGTCATGAACCAATGAGGCTGTGTGGAGTAGCTCCACGCCAGCGCCGGCGGTGACCAACGTTTGCCGATCATACGCGTATGCGCGCCCGGCGAGAAGCAGAACCAGGGGCCGCAAGCGCTTCCCTCCGGCTCGGACGAGGTCGAGGATGAGGTCGGACAAGCCCGGATAGTCAATCCGGACGGCTTCTTCCAGCCGCGATTGGAGCAGGAGCAACTCGGGACGCATGGTGGCAAACACGTCGCGCGTCCGGATATCAACCATCGTCTACCCCGGACCGAAAACGCACGCAGCATGATCCTCGTAACGCCACTGATAATGTGAAAAAGAGTATAGAGCCGCCTCGATTGCCCTACCAAACGCGCGGGAGCGCTGGTGGCCATGTGATACACTCGGGCGGCGCGAAAGCCGTGCCCCTTTGGTTCTGACAGAGCCGCGGGCCGGAGATCGACGAGCGGCCGGCCGGGTAATCGGCGCAGTCCCGAAGACCCCGCGAAGGCAACTGGATGCAGTCGAGAGTTTCACCAATCCGATTCGGTCGCGCCGCTAGCCGAGCCCAATCTGGCTCGCCTCCTCTTCCTAACCGTACGACTCCTGGAAAGAGCGGTCGGCTGTGGGATCGCCTTTCCTGGCCACTGAGTATCGCGCTTTTCGCCGTGCCCCTGGCACTGGTGCTTTTTACCTTCACAGTACCGAGACTATGGGCTAGTCCCGAAATCGAGATCCGCGTCACTGACCGCTTTACGGGGGAAACGATTCCAAGAGCGAAGGTGGTCATCGGTGAAACCGCGATGACCGCTGGTCCTGACGGCACGATCAGCGTTGAACTGCAAACTGACAGTTCGCCAGCCACCATAGAGGCACCTGGGTATCAGGCGATCACCACCACGCTTTCGCGCGGCGCGTCAAGGGACTGGCAGGTGGCGCTTCGCCCCACGGTTCTCCGGGGCAGATTGGCAGATGCCGAAACTTCCGCCGGCATTGCAGGTGCTGAAGTTGCCGTACGTGCGCCAAACGGGACCGAACAGAAAACCGTGACAGATCCGGACGGGCGGTTCGCGTTCGATTCCGTCGCTGAGGATGCGACGGTTCGATTTTCTTCGCCTGACCACGGCATCGCGGAGGAGTTGATCGGCCAGAGGACCGAGATCAACCTAACCATGCGCCCATCGATCGTTTCCGGTCAGGTCACGGACTCGGCTGGTGCGCCGGTCGCCGGGGCTCGCATTTCAGCGTCGAACGGCAGCGCGGAGAGCGTTTCCGGACCAGATGGCGCCTTCAGGCTCATGGGGGGGACCGATGTTACGGAGGTCGTGGTCTCTGCTCCTGGGTATGCCAATAGGACGCTGAATGTCGACGCATCTCGTAACGTCACGGCGGCGCTAGACACCGCAATGATCAAGTCGGTCTACGCCAATCTCGGCGTATTGAGCGATCCCGAGCGTTGGAACCGCCTGATCGAGATTGCAGACACCACAGAGATCAACGCCATCGTCATTGACGTAAAACAGGACACGATCTACTACGACACGCAAGTGCCCTTCTACCGCGATATTGACGGAATGATCACGCCGATTTTCGATCCTGAGGAATTGCTGGCCGAGTTGGATGCCCACGGCATCTACTCGATTGCTCGCATGGTGGTGTTCAAAGACCCGGTGGTGGCAGCCGGGCGCCCGGATCTTGCCGTGCGCGACGAAAAAACCGGTGAGCTTTGGTACGACATGAACGGGACGCCGTGGGTTAACGCGTTCAATCAGGAGCTTTGGCAGGCGAACGCGGATCTCGGCGCGGAGCTCGCTCAGCTGGGATTCGACGAAATTCAGTACGACTACATCAGATTCCCCTCTGACGGGGATTTGCGCACCGCTGATTTTGGAAATGATTATTCAGAGGAGAACCGCCGCGCCGCGATCATGGGAGCGGTGGCGCTAGGCGCCGAACGAGTGCGGGCGGCTGGGGCTGTTTTTGCGATCGATCTTTTTCCAATCATTGCGCTCTTGGGGGACGATCAGGGTATCGGTCAGACCCTGCAGGATCTCACTCCGCTAGCAGACTACGTCTGCTTGATGATCTACCCGTCGCATTACGAAGAAGGCAACATCCCAGTCGACGGGCATCCTAATGACTTTCCGGCAGAGACAGTGACCTACACACTGGAGAGGTCGCAGGAGTGGGTACCCGGGACGATGAAGAAAATGCGTCCCTGGCTCCAAGATTTCACCTATCCCCTCGAGGGGTACTCGCCTTACGGCCCCGAGCAGGTTCGTGCTCAAATCGACGCAGCAGAAGCACAAGGTGTGAGCGGGTGGCTCCTATGGAACGCGGCCGGCGAGTTTGAGGCCTCAGCCCTTGCACCAGAGTAACGCGATGCTGCGATCACCTTTCAACGGGGACGACTACAGGGGCCGATGCAACTTGGGATCGGGATAATTGTGCCTGAGGCTGCTGCACCAACTCCCCAAAGCGCCCCGATTTCATTTGCAAGTACTGTCGCTCGAGCCATGCGGCCCGCTCAGTGGCTCAAGAATGGCGTCGTCTTTGCCGGTCTTGTGTTTGGCGGGAAGTTGCTCGAGCCAGAGGCCGTGGCAAGCGCCACGATTGCGGCGCTGGCCTTCTGCCTCATGAGTAGTGGCTTCTATCTCATCAACGACATCCGAGACCATCATGCCGATCGCCTCCATCCCGTCAAGCGCCTTCGCCCCGTTCCGGCGGGAGAGCTCCCGCTGCGAACGGCGGGTTTCGTTGGCGCGACTCTCATCGTCTCGGCAATCGTCGCGTCGGCGCTCCTCAACTGGAGTCTTCTGTTGGTTTTTCTCGCGTACGCCAGTCTCATGGCTGCCTATAACCTCGGGCTGAAAGAGATCGTCATCGTCGACGTTTTTGCCATCGCGGCGGGGTTTGTCCTGCGGGCCGTCGGTGGTGCGATGGCCGTCGACGTCTCGATTTCGCCATGGCTCCTCGTCTGTACGATGCTGCTTGCATTGTTGATTGGGTTCGGAAAACGGCGGCACGAGCTGGCTGCGCTCGAGAACGCGGCCGCCCACCGCCGAAATCTGAACCTGTACAACCGCCCGATGCTGGACCAAGCCGTGGCTGTCACCGCAGCCGGGACGCTTATCGCGTACGCCGTCTACACCTTCGACAGTGAATCCGCACAGTATCACCATCGGATGATGTTAACGGTTCCTTTTGTTGCCTACGGCGTCTTCCGCTACCTCTACCTGCTCTATCTGAGCGATCAAGGAGGAACGCCCGAGACAATGCTCCTCGCGGACCGACCGCTCCTCGTGTCAGTCGCGGCATGGGCTGCTGTGAGCGCATACCTGTTCTATTTCGCGAGTTGACTGACAGCGCGGGAGGGATCTGCGCCAATGCGGGTGTCCCCGTGGTTGATATAGTGCGTAGCAACATTTTGACACCATATGTATAATATGGAATTATGCTATTGGTTGCAGTCCCTTGGTTGGTCATTTAGGACCGAACACCCGTTGAACCACTCTCCGACAGTTCAGGTCAAGAACTCGCGGTGTGAAAAGGACGAATCATGATACTGCTCCGGCGAGGACTTCGGACGCAGACGCTGGAATCAAGCTTCGAAGTCGATGTCATGCTGGACTTCGGTCAGCAGTCGACACGGAGCCCCCGACAGTGCAATGCGCCGTGGCGTCCACCGATAGACGTATTCGAAACCCACACTGGGCTCGTGGTGCGGGCTGAGCTAGGCGGTCTAACCACGAGCGAGGTCGAGGTTCTCGTTAGCGGAGACGAACTCATTCTTCGTGGCGAGCGGGTTGTTGACCGTCCAGTTGGACCTCTGGTGTACCACGAATCGCGAGTCCGCTATGGTCGGTTCGAGGCAGCAATCCGACTTCCATTCCCAGTCGACGTCGAGTCGGCAACGGCGGAATACACCGATGGATTCTTGTCTATCGAGTTGCCGCGGCTAGCGGCCACGAAATTGTTGGCTGGTGAAAAGCACGGGGTTGTATAAGCCCAAAGAGGAGATTAAGAGACGATGACGAAGAATGAGGAGGCGAGACCTCGCTCCAAAAGAACCAATAAGGAAAAGGAAATAGTTGTCGATGAGGTTCTGTCGACAGATGGCATCCCGGAAGTCTTAGCGGTCGAAGCCCCAGCAACCGACAGCAAAACTGATGAGCGTGACGGCTGCGAGATTGTGGAGCTGCCCGTCCTGCCTCTACGTGGAACTGTTGTCTTTCCCTTGACGGTCGTGCCACTAGCGGCCGCGCAACCGCGCTCCTTGCGGCTGATCGATGAGGTCATGTCCGGGGATCGCACTGTCGCCCTGGTGATGCAGAAGGATGCCGAGCTGGAAGGCGCCGGACCGGATGACATCTACGAAGTGGGCACCATCTCGACCATCCATCAGATGATGCGCGTTCCTGATGGAACCGTCCGTCTCGCCGTCCAGGGAAATGAGCGGATGCGGATTGTCGAGTTTTTGAGGGAGGAGCCGTACCTCGTTGCCCGCGTACAACGGGTGCCTGAAGTCATCGAGGAATCAGTCGAAGTCGATGCCTTGACACGGAATACCCTCGAGCTGTTCCAACGGCTTGTCTCGCTCGTGGCGCATATGCCGGATGAGCTCGTCACTGCCGCCCTCAACGTTGATGACCCGCGCCACCTCGTCTACCTGGTCGCGACCAACCTGCGCATGGACCCGGAG
The DNA here is from genome assembly GCA_025937615.1 of Thermomicrobiales bacterium. The sequence goes on from JAICRA010000114.1 coordinate 5,092, forward strand.
GTCCGGCAGCATCTCCTCGAGCTCGATTCTGTACGCGACAAGCTGGCGGCCTTGAATGCGTTCATCGCCCAGGAGCTGGACGTACTCGAATTGGGCAAGAAGATTCAGAGCGATGTCCAGCAGGAGCTTGGAAAGAATCAGCGCGACTTCTATCTGCGAGAGCAACTCAAAGCAATTCAGCGCGAACTTGGTGAAGGGTCGGAGACGGAAGCCGAAGCTGCTGAGTTACGCCAGAAGATAGAGGATTCCGGCATGCCGGAAGAGGCAACCAAGGAAGCTCGCCGCGAGCTCGATCGTCTGAGCAAACTGCCGCCGGCCGCCGCCGAGTACGGTGTCATCAAGACCTACTTGGACTGGTTGACCAGCCTGCCTTGGACTGCAAGAACCGAAGGTGAGATCGACGTCGCCAAGGCACGTCAGGTCCTGGATGACGAGCACTACGACCTGGAAAAGATCAAGGATCGAATTCTCGAATATCTTGCGGTGCGCAGGCTGAAGCATGAGGCTGCGGCAGAGGCCGGTGAGCCGGAACCCC
>JAICRA010000245.1 GCA_025937615.1 Thermomicrobiales bacterium
GACCAGATGCGCAGCCAGATATCCTGCCGGTCGAAGGGGTAGAGGCGGTAGTCGAAGTTCTGTCGAATCGTGCCGCTGAAATACCAACCGATCTGTTCCCCGCCATCTCGCTCGACACGCCAGGCCTCCTCGGCCCGGTAGGCCTCGTCCACCGCTTCTGGCAGGACGACACCCCGCATGACGTGATCTGGAATCTCCGGACCATATGTCTGCCAGACGAAACCACTGATCTTGATGTTGTTGCTGTCGAGAAACTCGAACGATTGCAGAAAGATCCCGGTCGGCACCCGGTAGTCATAGGCAGCGAACGAGTCCGGATGCGCGGCAATGAACGCTTCCAGTTCCTGGGGAGAGGTGACGATCGTCCCGACATAGTCTTCCCACCGATGAGCACTGACGATGACCCACCAGGTGAAGAGCAGGGCAACCAGCAGGGCTACTGTCCAGATCACCGAGATCAGCCGCGGCCGGTTGACGTTACGCGCTCCAGGTCGCACTACTGCGGCGGCGAACGCCAGGACGAATCCCAACACCAGCAGCATGACCGTCATCAGGTCGTTGCTGCCGGACTCGATGTCCCAGCCGCCATGCTGCCGCAAGTGACGGCTGGCGACGAGGACTGCGAGCGCGCCAAAGAGGACGCTCAGAGCAAGGGCCACGCGGTGAACCGTCGGGATGAACCTGGTCACAGCGCGGACTCCTCGTCCAACTCAGTGTCGGCCGATCCGCTCCACCAGCGTGCGGCCGGTCGGGGCACGGCCAGTCCGCTCGGCATCCCGGTCGAGGCGTGCAAATCCCTCCTGGGCGTAGCGGATGCCGAGCCAGCGCAACGGCTCCGGCTCCCAACGCGGCGAGCGGTGATTGACCGTCGGGAGCTGCGTCAAAGGGGTCACATCGCCGGAGATCAGATCGGTCAGGATACGGCCAAAGAGGTTCGCCGTGGCAACCCCCGAGCCGGTGTAACCCCCGGCGCGGGCAACGCCCGCGGCCGCGTCGTACGAGGTCGTCGGCATCCAATCGCGGGGCATCCCCAGCGGACCTCCCCAAGCGTGCGTGAACCGGATGTCCTTGAGCATGGGAAACCACTCGATCGTCATCCGGCGCAGCATGGCATGGGTCGGTTCGTGACGATCCAGACCGTCGTCGATCAACGAGTGCATACGGTATGGCGCGCCACGGCCCCCGAAAAGGATGCGTCCGTCCGCCGTGCGATTGAGGTAGTCGACAGACATCCGGGACGAGGCGACCAGCTCCCGGTTGCGCCAGCCGATCTGGTCCCAGTCACTCTCCGTAAGTGGCTCGGTAAGGACGATGAGCGAGTACATGGGGACGAGCGTGCGGCGCAGCTTTGGGAGCTGCTGCGAGTAGGCCTCGCCGGCGAGGACGATTGTCCCGGCGCGGACGTCGCCGTACGGCGTGATCAAGCGCGGCGACGGTCCAGATTCGTAATCGACGACTGGTGTCTGCTCGTAGATCGTGCCCCCGTGCCGCTCCACCGCCCGTGCCAGACCTCGCGCCAACCGCGCTGGGTGGACGCTGGCGCCAAAAGGCGAGTAGAGCGCGGCGACCGCGTCGGTGACTCGAACGCGCTCGGCGATTTGCGCGGCGTCGAGCAACTCGTACCGACCGGCGAGTCCGAGCGCGTCAAGTGTCTGGTAGGCGCCCTCGATGCTCGGTCGCTGGTGTTCACCGCGCGCCAGACGTAGCGCACCGCCGCGTGCCCACTGCGCGTCGATTCCCTCATCGGCGACCACTCGCTCGATCTCGTCGACGGTGTCGACCATCGCGCTGGAGAGCGCGCGGGCGGTCTCCGTCCCGAATCGCTCTCGCAACAATCCGATCGAGACTGGGAAGCCGGGATAGCACCACCCGCCATTGCGACCGGATGCGCCGAAGCCGGCAATTTCTCGCTCGACGACCGCGACCCGCAGCGAAGGATCGCGGCGCAGGAGGTAATAGGCTGTCCAGAGACCGGTGTACCCGGCTCCCATCACCGCGACGTCGACGTCAATTGAGCCATCGAGTCGCGGCCGGGGAGCCAGGTCATCGCCGCTCGTCTCCAGCCAGAATGAGTAGCTCGCGTAGTCTTTCACGCCATTATCCCGGTCCGCGGCGCCACCGCCTTGCGATCTTCCGATTTACGCAATGCGCTCGCTGGCGCCCGGGACCGGCGTGGGAATCCACCACTCCTCACCGCGCTCGGTGGTCACGTACTCCGGCCAGCGCAGGTCGATTGGCGGCTGGAAATCTCGTGGTAGGAGCGGTGTCATCCATCGTTCGCCACCGACACCGCCGCCGGTCCGCTCATTGAACTCGGCTCTCGCCTTCTCCAGCTCGCTCTCGACTGTCAGCAGATCGAGCACCGTACCGGCGATCGTCTTCCCGGCCAGAAAAATCCCCGGATCGACGATCTCCGGCCGTCCGCCCATCGCGTTGTAGGCCCAAGCCGGATACTCGTATCCCCGGTGCGGTGTGCGCAGAACCGGGCGGCCGGTGAAGACGCGCACGGTCGGCGCATGCCAGGTGTAGTCGGTGTAATCGTCGGAGGTGAAGTTCTTCTGCCACTCCGGCAGCAGCTTGCGCGTCGCCGCCTCGTACTCCCGCGGCGGGATCAGCTCCTCGAAGGCCTCGGGAAAGGGATCGGCCATCGGCTCCAGGCCGAGCGTGCGCTGGATCTCGCGGCCAAACTCCTTGGCCTCCTCTGCGTAGGTCGGCGCACCGACCAGCTCCATATTGCGGTAGGTGAGGTCGGCCAGCGCGTTGTTCGCCAACCCGGGCCGCGTCTTCGTCACCCACTGGACGTGGGCGCGGCAGCCTGTCGCTCCCGCAGCCTGCTTGGCGTTGTTCTCCAGCACCTGATAGATCTGCTGCTGGATCTCCAGGGTCGGTGCGCGCCAGGAATACTGGATCTGACTCCATCGCGGCGGCAGGTTGTCGGAGGTGGCGTCGCCCGCGGCGAGGATGAACTCGTTGAGCGTCCACGTCCCCGTATGCGGGAACATCGCCTCCTTGGTGTACTTGGTCAGGGTGTACATCAGGCAGAGAGCGTCGATGGCGCCGGGCGTACGCGCCACGCTGTGAGGATTCGCCGCGCTATCGTCGTGCGCCTTCGGCGACAGCCCCTTCCCCAGCCACCGCTCCGGCTCGGCGCATTCGAAC
>JAICRA010000199.1 GCA_025937615.1 Thermomicrobiales bacterium
CCGACGACTCTGCCGATGGGACCGGTCCGCTCGTCGATGAAACGCGCGAACACTTCCCTCGGGCTTGCGCCTGCGCTTGCACGCGCTGAATCAGCGTGCTCGGTCCCATTTGGTAGCAAATCCTCGAAGATCTGGATCGAAACTGTCATCCCCGCCTCCGCGCTGTGGCCACCATCGGGCGTCACGTGTCAGGCTCCCGGCCAACCGCGGGTGTCGGCGTCCAGTCGTCGCTTGAGAATCCGCTCCAAGAGATGCACCGGATAGAGCAGTGTCGCCCAGCGGGTATCACCAGTTGCGCGAGGCGTTCGTTCGGCAAGGATCCATCCGGAGATGCGGTCGATCTCCTCAGTGGTGCAAACGGTGCGCGGCGCCTCGATGCGCACCAACGCGTGGCGGGCATCCATCCCCGCGGCATCCCAGAGCCGGAGGTACCAGAGCGTCCGCTGTTCGGGCTCCGGCCCACCGCGACGGCGATCGTTGGTCGGGAGAAATGCCGTTGTGCGGTAGCCCGGCGGCAAACCGAGCAGGGTCTCCGCTTCGGACCCCGACAGGTACGCGTCGCTGAATTGCTTGACCAGCCCGATCGAGCGTGGCTCCGGCGAGCGCAATCGCCCATCGACCACGATCCAGTCGTCGCCGGTATCCCACGCGGGGCGCTGTACCCAGTCGTTCAGCACACGCGCCTCGACCTCCTCGCGCACGTTGCGGGCGGCGACGTACGCGAGCTCGTGCAGGCGGCCGTAGTCGATATCTGAGTCGGCGTTCGGTAGGGCCGACGCCAGCGTCGCCCGTCTCTCGGCTTCGCGCGGGTCGACTACTCGCATCCCTTCTTCGTCGATGCGGCGCAGCAGCTCCTCGACCCGTGGGTCGCCGGTACCACGCGGAATAAGCCAGCAATGCTCCATCCGCAGCGTCCCGGGCATGACCGAACCATCATGTCCAGGATCACGCTCCAGGATTCCGGCGACGACCACAGTCGCCGCCGTCGGCACCAGACCGCAGCGCCAGACGGCGAAGGTTCGTTGCGCTCCGTCGAGGAAATAGCGCAAGCGGGACTCCCGCGGTGAGACGGGCGGCACGCGGACCGCCGCGATCGGGCCCTCGAGCGGCTCGATCCCAGACGAGCGGGAAACACCCTGCGACCGGGCCAATTCGCCTGCTCCGGCGAATTGCAACTCGAGCGCCGGCGAGCGCCGCATATCCGAGACTGGGATCCCGTCCCTGAGGAGTCCGGCGTTGAGGCGATTGACGCGATCGGTAAACGAAATCGAGGTCAGGCCGTCTGGCGGCGTCACCGAGCTCTGTTCCCTCTCCAGTCGGGGATTCGCAAATCGCGGGAACGGCACGGGAAAATCGAACAGGTGTTCATAATACCACATGGTCCCGCGCGGTCGGGAACAACGCTCCTTCAGTCCCCGCGCCTCTCGGTCAGGCGGGCTCAGGAGTAGCCGCGGGGGTTGCCATGCCCTGCGGAGTCGCTGCTACCGGCGTCGCCCCGGCCGGGCACGGTTGCGCCATGTCCTGGATGGTGACGAAGTGGTAGCCGCGCTCCCTGAGCTCCTCCACGATCCAGGGGATGGCGACGGCCGTCGCCTCCTTGGACGAGGGACCGTCGAGATGGAACTCGACGATCGACCCATCCTCCACATTCGGCACGACGCGGTCGAAGACGTACTCGGCGGAGATGTCCTCCCCCCAATCATCCGCCGGCACATCCCAGGCAACGGGGAGATAGCCTTCGCGTGCGACCAGGCTGCGTACCCGCTCATCCATGTCTGCCGCGTACGGCGTGAAATACGCCGCCGGGTCCTTGCCGATCACCTGCCGGATGTGGGTTGCCGAGTCCCTCAGGTCAATGACGACTTCGTCGTCGGAAAAACCCGTGAGATTGAGTCGCACATCGCCATGGCTGCCGATCGGGAAGCCGAGCATCGCGATCGTCCGCATATCATCGGGGAACGCCAGTGCCCACCAGCCCATTGGGAAGAGCGTGGCCGGAACGCCCTCTGCTTTGAGCCAGAGGAGCGGGTGAGTCTGCAGCGGCTCGCCGATACCGATGTTAACGATGAGCGCGACGCGCTTGCACCCGGGCGTCCCTTTTTCCAGGAACGGCGTGCCTCGGGAGGGGGTAGCGACGTAAAGGTGCCACGCCCAGCCTGACTTTCCCGCCCATTGCACCGGGAGGTAGCCATTCTCCTCGGGACCAATGACGATGATCGGATCCTCCAGCTGCGCCAGCCCGCGTGACCCGCAGGAGACATCTGGACACTCGCGGATGTTCAGCCCGGTGGTGCCGACGACGACCCCAGCCTCGGGAACCGTCGTGTCCTGCGCGACGGCTGGCACTGCGGCAGTGACAAGTTGCGCCAGCAGTATCAGCAAGAAGAAGAAATTTGGGCGTGCAAAGCGAACCGCGCGTCTCGGCACACATCCCTCCGACCGTGTTGCGGCACCACGAGCTGAGTTGGTCAGGAACGTAGCATCGAGCGCGGGAGCGGGTCAAACCGACAGACAGTTGGGATGACTACTGCGGGCCGTTGGCCGCGATCCAGCTAAGGTATTGCCGCATACCATCAGCAAATGGCGTGCGAGGGGACCACCCGAGCTGCTCTCGGGCACGGCGATTCACCGGCAATGGCCCGGGTCCACCCTCGTCGACGGGATAGTTGGCCTCGTCCCGGGAAACGACGCTGTACTCCAGGCCTGGCAAGTTGGCGCGGAATGCTTCCAATACGTCGCCGATCGAGTACTGCTCGCCACTCGAGACGATGAAGACCCCGTCCGGCACCGGACCCGTAACCGCCCAGGCCCGCTCGATCCCTTCCGCGACGTCGTCGGCGAAGGTCCAGTCCCGATACGAGGCGTCGAGCGATGCCACCTTGATCGGCTCGCCGCCGAAGTGGAGGCGCAGCATCTCGCGCAACTCTGTCGCGCCGGCAAAACCCGGCGTAAATCGCTCCATCGGCCCATAGACGTTGCTCGGCCGCACGGCAATCACGTCAAGCCTGAAGAGATCGCCATAGCGCAGCGCAACTCGCTCCCCGGCCAGCTTCGTGATTCCGTACAAATTTGTGGAGTTGGCCGGTGATTCTTCGTCAAGCTCCGTGACACCGCGGACATCGCCGAAAACGGCGCACGACGAGACCTGGACGAAGCGACGGAAGTCCGGCAGCGTTCGTGCGACCTCGAGCGCGTTGACGACGCCGCCCAGATTGACGGCGATAATCCGCTCCGGCTCCCGCCGCTCACGGTCGACTCGGGGTGTGATCGCCGCGGCGCTGATAATGCTGGTGACGCCGTGTCGCGCCGCCGCCGCGCTCAGCGGCTCTCGGTCTGTTACGTCTCCCGCCTCGAAGACCACGTTGGCAACATCGGCGCCGAGAAACGCCCGCAGATAGTCGTCGGGCTCCATCAGATCGTAACTGACGACCCGCTCGCCGGCTCGCGCCAGCCGGCGCACGACGTGACTGGGCAGCCAGCCGTTGCCCCCGGTTACGAGCGTCGCCATCGCTGCTGGTCCCCTCCTCGTCCCACCATTCTGAAGGTCTGGATAGTACCCCGCATGATTGCGGGCCAATGCTATCCTCGCTCCCTCACCCCAGTCTCCCGTCCGCGGCGATTGGCAAGGGGCTTGCGATCCCCGCCTGGGCGACCCATCAGGAGGAGCGTGTGACCGAGCAGACTGGATCGACCAAGGCGTGGGGAGGACGGTTCGCGCAGGCGCCCGACCGACGTCTCGAAGCGTTCAACGCCTCGGTCGCGTTCGACGTGCGCTTGGTACGCGAAGACATTCGTGGATCAATTGCCCACGCCCGCATGCTCGGCAAGC
>JAICRA010000295.1 GCA_025937615.1 Thermomicrobiales bacterium
ACGCATTCAAGCCAGTATCTGGTCGCTCGCTCCGCTTTGGATCGGTGGCTGCGCTGGCCGCGCTCACGCTGCTGACGCCCGGGCTGGCCGCCCAGGATGATGAAGCCGAGGCTCACCCCGCCCACATTCACAGCGGCACCTGCGCCGAGCTCGGCGACGTGGTGATTCCACTGGACGACGTCACTCATATCGGGGACGAGTCAGAACGAACCGGTGCCGCCTCTGCTATTCCGGTCAAGAACAGTGTCACGGTCGTCGACATGCCGCTGCAAGAGATCATCGACGGCGGGCATGCCATCAACGTTCACCTCTCTGCTGACGAGATCGACACCTACATCGCTTGTGGCGATATCGGCGGCGCCGTCACGACGGATGAGGGGGAAGAGGAGAACGAGCTGATCATCGGGTTAGGCGAGCTGAACGATGCGGGGCACACCGGCGTCGCCTGGCTTGGCGCGGATGGTGATCAGACCCGGGTAGCCGTCCTCCTCGTCGAGCCCGCTAGTATGGGTCAGGCCGGCGCCGAGGCGGCTCAGGAGGCCACGCCGGCGGCTGAAGAGGGCGCGGCCGGAGCCGACGCCGCGGCAGGCACCGTTGCCGTAGAGATCAAAGATTTTGCGTTTAATCCACCTGAGATGACGGTTCCGGTCGGGGGCAGCATCACCTGGAATAATGGGGACGCGGCCCCACATACCGCGACCGGGCTCGATCGGGAAGCACTGCAGTCTGGCGCAATCGCGCCCGGTGAATCATTCACCCAGGCCTTCGATACGGCCGGAACGGTTGAGTACTTTTGCGAGTTCCATCCGAACATGAAGGGGTCCATCGTCGTCGAGTAGCCGCATCCAGTCGCGGCCGGCGAGGCCCACGGGCACGCCATTCTGAGCCCTCGAGCGAAGGATCTCGCCGGCCGCGCATCGCACTACTTCCGGTCCATCGAGATGCAATGCGCGGTCACCAGCCAGAGGCTAAACCCCGAAGTTGCTTGTATGACAGCATCCGGTACTCATCGCCGCTATTGCCGCCTCCCGCGGCGCGCTCGACCGGATCGGTGGTGCCTGAGCTCGAATGAAGGATTCCCCGCCCGATCAGTTCCTGCCTGAAACAGAACCCGGCGACCGTGCCTGGGACGCGGCGAGCGGCGGTCCTCGTGGCCGCTGCTTCGCCTTCTCCGGCTCGGACATGGTCATCCTGGGCGTGGCGAGTGAATCGCCGCAAATTCCCAGCTGGGACGACCTCCGCGCCTGGGAGATCGCGGCGGTCCGCTACCAGTACCTCGGAACTCTCGGCGGCGAACCGTGCTGGTCGGCAGAGCTCGCTCCGAAAGTACGCTTGCCGGAGATGGCAATGCTCAGCGGTCTCCGAGCGCTCTACGATGGCCTGCCGGAGATCCATTACGCAGTCGCGGGCCGAGCGGCCCAGATCGTTGCCTGGGACCGTGATCATCAGCACTGCGGCCGTTGCGGTGAACCGACCGAGCGCGTTCCCGGCGAGCGCGGCCGCCGCTGCGCCAGGTGCGACCTCACGGCGTATCCCCGTGTATCACCGGCCATCATCGTCCTGATCGAGCGCGGGGACCGTATCCTCCTGGCACGTGGTCGCGCCTTCGTGCCCCGGCGTTTCGGCATCATCGCCGGCTTTGTCGAGCCGGGAGAATCGCTCGAGGACGCCGTCCGCCGCGAAGTTCGCGAAGAGGTCGGACTCGAGCTCACCGACATCGATTACTTCGGCAGCCAGCCCTGGCCCTTCCCACACGGCATCATGATCGGTTTCCGCGCCAGGTACCTTCGGGGGAAGATCCGGCTTGGCGACGGCGAGCTGGTGGAGGCTAGATGGTATGGGCGAGAGGACTTGCCCGAGATTCCGGCCAAGCTCAGCATCGCCCGTCGCCTCATCGACGACTGGGCCGAACGCTACGGGTTCGTCATCGAGCAACCGTGACAGTGCCCATCTAGTCCGCCGCCGCTGATCCAACGTTGGCGCCCTGAATCGCTTGCCAGACGCGCTCAGGCGTGAATGGCACGTCGAGGTGGGCGATACCCCACGGCTCCAGTGCGTCGATCACCGCGTTCGCCACCGCCGGCGTCGAACCGATGGTAGCCGCTTCGCCGATCCCCTTGGCCCCCAACGGGTTGAGGTAGGTCGGTGTCTCAGTGTGATGCGTCTCGAAGGGCGGGAAGTCCACGGCCCGCGGAATCGCATAGTCGTTCAACGTCCCCGTGACCAGCTCACCCGAGGCGTCGTAGACGATCTCCTCGAGAAGCGCCTGACCGATCCCCTGCGCCACACCGCCGTGGACCTGCCCCCGCACGAGCGTCGGGCTGATGATCACCCCGCAGTCATCAACGGTGACGAATCTCACCAGCTTCACTTCACCCGTCTCGGGAAAGACCTCGACAACAGCGACATGGGTACCGAACGGGAATGTCTCATCGTCGGGGCGGAAGTATTCGGTTGCCTCGAACCCGGCGCCGAATTCAGCCGGAAGCTCCTCGGACTAGGCCTTTTCGGCGATCTCGTCCAGGCTCAGGCCGCGGTCCGGCACCCCGCGCACGCGGAACGCTCCCTCGACGATCTCAATGTCTTCGGCCGCCGCCTCCA
>JAICRA010000218.1 GCA_025937615.1 Thermomicrobiales bacterium
AGGGTGATGATGAACGACGGTAAGTCTGTGCGCAGCACAAGGTACCCGTTGAAGACGCCAAGCAGGAGGGCGAAGGCAAGTGCCGCGAGCATCGCCGGCCAGACGTTCCAACCGAGCTCAACGCTGAGCAACGCGAAAATGATGCCGCACGCCCCAATCGCCGAGCCGATCGAGAGATCGAACTCGCCGCCGATCATCAATAGGGCCACGGCCACGGCGAGGATGCCGAGTTGAGCGGCCACCTCCAGGTAGTTGGCCGTCCCGCGCAACGACAAGAAGCCGCGACTGCCAGCGACGATCGCGAAGAAGATCCAGACGATGACCGCTCCAGCGGCTGCGCCTAGCTCCGGGCGCACCAGCAGGCGGCGCAAGCGGCTGGTCTTTGCCACCCGCTCATCGGCTTCGGGCGCCGGGCGAACCTCGGCCACGTGCGTCACCTGCATGGCGCTCTCCTCATTGGAGCGATGCGCTCCGGGCCATCAACCGCCGGTTCTGCTAGCGAGTTCCCGCCGCGGCAAGGTCGATGACCTCTGCCGCATTCTCCTGCGTCACGAAGCCGGGACCAGTCATCAGCACTGGGTTTGCGATAGTGTTGAGGTTGGTCGCGTACAACGTCAGCAGCACGATCGGCAAGTACCCCTGCATGTACTGCTGGGAATCGATCGCGAAGAGAATATCGCCACTCTCAATTGCATCTAGGACATCTGGTGAGAGGTCGAAGGTGGCAAGCTGGATTGTCCCAAGCTGGCCAGTTCCACGCAGCGCCTCAAGCGCCGGCGCGGCGCCGGTCGGCCCGAGGGTGAGGATGCCGTCGACTTCGGGATTACTGGACAGCGCGGCTTCGACTCGCGTCTGCGCCTCAGTCGGGTTGTTCAAGTCGACCTGGACCACCTCGACCGTGCCGCCCGATTCAGCCAGCCCGTCAGTGAAGCCGCGACAACGATCGTCCAGGGCAACGTTGCCGACTTCCTGGTTGACGCAGAGCGCGGTCGTGACGCCGGCTTCACCCATCCGCTGCCCGGCACCGACACCTGCCTCGTATTCCGTCTGGCCGACGTGGGTGAGCATCCCAAGTTCGGCTGCGACGTCGCTGCCGGAGTCGAGCGAGACCATCGGAATACCGGCGTCGATACCTCCCTGAATTGAATCGCCGAGGGCGTCGGCATCCGGGATCGAGATCGCCATCCCGTCCGGCTGGGAGGCCACGGCGGCGTCGATCAACTGCGCCATGGCCACCATGTCGAACGTATCAGGCGCCTGGTACTCGACCTGAACGCCCATATCCTCGGCGGCCTGGTTGACGCCGTTCTGCACGACTGACCAATATGGGTCGGACGCCTGACCGTGGGTGACCACGACGAAGCGCAGATCGCTCCGATCCCCGCTACCCTGACCGAGCGTCTGGGAAGCGAAGCCGACGCTGGCGAGCATTAACGCGACCAACAGAGCGAACAATTGTGAGCTGCGACGCCTCATGCTCTCTCTCCTGCCTGACGGTACTGGTCACGGATCAACGGCGATCCACCATGACACCATTGACATGAGCTTGAAGTCGATAGAGTCCCACACGAGTCCCCTCATTCCCCAGCCTTCTCCCCGCTCCGAGGGGTGAAGGGAGCATGGATTGTGCGGCGGCCAGCAACCCCTCTCCCTTCACGCAGGGAGAGGGGTTGGGGTGAGGGCTTTTTGGATTTAGCGCGTGCCAGCCGCCGAGAGCTCGATGATGCGCTCAGCATTCTCCTGCGTGACGAAACCGGGGCCGGTCATCAAGACCGGATTGGCGATCGTGTTCAGGTTGGTCGTGTTGAGGGTCAGGAGCACGATCGGCAGGTAGCCTTGCAGGTATTGCTGCTGGTCGATGGCGAAGAGCATGTCGCCGGCCGCGATCGCCTCGAGAACTTCGGGCGAAAGGTCGAATGTGGCGAGCTGAATCGTTCCAAGCTGGTCGCTGGCGCGCAGCGCCTCGAGTGCCGGAGCGGCGCCGGTCGGCCCGAGTGTGAGGACGCCATTGATATCAGGATTGGCGCTCAATGCCGCTTCGACCCGCGACTGTGCTTCGGTCGGGTTGTTCAAGTCGACCTGAACCACTTCGACTGTCCCACCTGACTCGCCCAATCCGTCGGTGAAGCCCCGGCAGCGCTCGTCGAGCGCAGCATTGCCCACTTCCTGGTTGACGCAGATGGCGTTCGTCACGCCGGCTTCGCCCATCCGCTGCCCGGCGCCTAGGCCGGCCTCGTATTCCGTCTGGCCGACGTGGGTCAGGAGTCCGAATTCGGCGGCGACGTCGCTGCCCGAGTTCATCGAGATGACCGGGATACCGGCATCGACGGCGGCTCTGATCGAGTCGCCGAGCGCGTCGGCGTCGGGGATCGAGACGACGAGACCATCTGGCTGCGAGGCGACCGCGGCGTCGATCAGCTGCGACATTTCGACCATATCGAACGTTTCAGGCGCCTGATACTCGACCTGGACGCCCATATCCTCGGCCGCTTGATTCACGCCGTTCTGGACCACCGACCAGAACGGATCCGAGGCCTGACCATGGCTGACGACGACGAAGCGCAGATCGCCTCGCCCTCCATCGTCCTGGCCGAGTACCTGGGCGCCGGAGCCGATGCTCGCGGCGAGTGCGATGGCCAGCAACGTTACCAGCCTGACGAAACGGTTCATCATTGCCTCCGTTTCCTATTCCATTCCTCCGCGCACCAATGGAAGGTCACCGCTGACCCACCCGCGGCGGCGGGTCTATCGCCGCCGATCCCGACGTTTCCGGGCACGGGATCATAGCGCAGGTAGCAATGGTCCGCTATGGGGTGTCAAGCCCTTAGAATGAACGTCGTCGCTCCGCATCGCCTCGCCAGACCGAATTCCGACTCACAACTAACCACCTACGACTCAAGGCAATCTTGGTAGAATTACGCGTTTGGCCTTGATGGAGGTTATCTCATATGGCATCTCTCTCGTCATTTGACATCGTTTCGGATTTTGACCAGCAGGAATTGAAGAACGCTCTCGATCAGACCCAGCGGGAGATTCAGCAGCGCTACGATCTGAAGGACACGAAGACGACGATTGAAGCCACCGACAATCAGCTGACGATCAATTCCAACTCCGAATACACCCTGAGTGCCGTTCGCGACCTGCTCGAATCGAAGTTCGTCCGGCGCGGGCTTTCGCTCAAGATTCTCGACTACGGGGAGGAGGAACCAGCCTCCGGTGGTCGCGTGCGACAGGTGGTGAAGCTGCGCCGTGGTATCCCGGAGGACCTCGCCAAGCAGATCAGCAAGCGCGTGCGGGACGACTTCAAGAAAGTGACCCCTCAGATCCAGGGCAACGCCGTCCGCGTCCAGGCCAAGAACAAGGACGACTTGCAGGCCGTCATCCAGGCTCTTAAAGCCGAGGATTATCCGGTTGCCCTGCAGTTCACGAATTACCGGTGAACGAAGGTGGTGGGTGATGGGTGGCAGGTGTCGGGGTGATGGAGTCCCCTCGACTCTCTCGACACCTCGACTTACTTGCCGTCTTGCCGGATCGCCGACTTGCCGTCTCAACTAGGAGCACTCAATCGTGGTTGATGCCCCGGCACGCGGTGCCGAACGCGCGTTTCACATCCTGACCCTCG
>JAICRA010000089.1 GCA_025937615.1 Thermomicrobiales bacterium
CGATCATCCCATTCCAGACGCGACGGGCCTCTTCGTAATGGGAGTGATCCGGGAGGAGCAAATCGCCGCCGATCGCGGCATCGAGCGAGCTCCAGGGGAGAGACGAAAATGAACCGCGCTTTTGGAGTGTTGTGGCCATGGTGGTCTCCTCGACATCGATAGCGTCCTTCTCGAGAAAAGGCACGCCGTGAAGAGGGGAGCCCCCTCACTGCCTCGCGATCGCGAACATTCCTCGAGAATCCTGTGCCAGGACGGGGCGCACGGTATGCGATCTTTGATCTGGACGCAAGAGGGAGACGACGGGACTTCCGACGAGACCCCCGCGCAAAGAGCAGGGGCTCTCGATGAGATCTGTTCCTTACGGCACTTTAGTTAGGGTTCGGGATTGCCGGTCCCGCGCTGGCCTCGCGTGAGGATGGCAGCTCCGGCAGAGCGGGGTTGAAGAGCCAGGACTCAAAAAAGTCATCGAGCTGCTCACCGCTGATCTCCTCGGCGAGAGCCATGAAATCCTCGCTGGTCGCGTTCCCGTTGTGGAAACGCTCGGTCCAGCTTCGCAGAATCGTGAAGAAAATCTCGTCGCCGACACGCAAGCGCAGGGCGTGGAGAGTCAACGCGCCACGCTCGTAGACGATGGACGGGGAGAACAATTCGCCTCGACCTGGATCGCCGGTGCGCGCGGCAGGGCCGGGGAAATAGTCCGCCGTGACACCGAGCGCCGTGAGTTGCGCCAGCCCCTCTTCGCTGGCGATGTTCACCAGGTCCGCCTCGGTGGCGGCTCCCAACCCCTGTTGGTAGTCACGCACAAACTGCTCGCCAACAGCAGTCCTCAGGAAGCGACGGCTGAACGAGCGATAGACCTCGATGACGTCTCGGGCGTTGAGCGTGGCGAGCTGGCCGGGATCCTGGAACGGATTGAGTGTGGCATGGAACGCGTAGATGTACGCCACGTGGTGATTCCGGGCCACGACGCCTTCCGTGTGCTCGAGCCAGAGGATCTGGGCGTAGGTCGCGAACCCCTCGTTGAGCCAGATGTCCTGCCAGCGGAGCAGACTGACGGCGTCGCCGAACCACTGGTGAGCCAACTCGTGGGCCACGATGGCCTCGATACTGGCCAATTCGTCACCCGTGAGCGACGAGTTGTCCACCAACGGGAGCGCACCGAAGGTCGACAGTGTTTGCGTCTCGAGCGCGAAGAGGATCGGCGCTCCGACGACCGTGCCGCCGGCCGCCTCAAAGGGATAGGGACCGAAGATAGATTCGAAATAGTCGATCATCTCGGGCATGCGGGCGAACATGACCCGCTGACCTTGCGGGACGGACGCGGCAAAGGCGGTGCGGATCGGCAGTCCCCGCGGTCCTTCGTGCACGTCGATCTCCAGTCTCCCGGCATGGAGGGTCACGAGATAGCTCGCCATCGGGTCGCGTGACTCCCAGACGGTCGTTGTCACGGCTTCGGTGCGAATGGTCTCCGTCAAGATGCCGTTGGCGACGATGGAATAGGGTTCGGAGACGGTCAGGCGCAGGGTGTAGGTCGCCTTGTCGGCCGGGTGGCCATTAACTGGGAACCAGGATTCCGCGCCGGCAGGCTCACCCGCGATGAAAATCTCCTCGCGTCCGGACCACCAGCCGGAGCCATATTGCTCGCCCTCCTCGGGACCTGGCTTCTGCTCGGATCCGGCCAAGGCGGCGCCGACGATGTCGCCCAGCAGGGTGAGCACAGTGGGCGCCTCCTGCCCGATCGGTCTCCCGTGGTAGGCAATCTCCGTCGTGAAGCGCGTTCCCGCTTTCAATCGAGCGCGGGGTTCGATTGTTAGCTCGCCGTCATGCCGGGAGAACGATGCCGGTTGTTCGTCGACCGAGATGCTGTCGATCTCCAGGCCGCGAAAGTCGAGATTGAAGGTGCAGAGGTCGAGCAGGGCGACGGCCTCGATCGTGGCGCGTCCAGTGGAGATCGACGCGCCGGCAACGTCGAGGTCGAGATCAAGGGTGTAGTGCTGAACGTCGTAACCCGAATTTCCGAGTAGCGGAAAGTACGGGTCGCCGATACCGCTGCTGCCGGCGGTGCATCCGGCGGCCACCGGCACCGGCGTGGCATCGTGCGCCACAGCGAACGCCGGGATGAGCATCTGTGCCAGGACAGCCGACCAGGCGACGAGGAGGCGGAGTGTCCGACGATGCATTGCAATCTCCCGCGACGCGTAACGCCGCGCCATAGTGCCTGCCACATGACGGTTGTGCAAATTGGGGCTCAGCGGACGCTTCCGCGCGGGGAACGCATACGATTGCACCGCACGCAATCGCGGCTCCATTGCCGACCAAGGGAGGACGCAGGAACAATGTCGACCGCTTCACCCGCCGGGCGCATTGCCGAGGGCGTCGTTCGCCGTTTCGAGGGACTGGCCGCCACGCGGGACCGGGCCCTTGGCGAAGGGCGCCAAATCACCCGGCTGGCCGCTAACAGCGTGCGCGCCACGCATCGCGGTCAGATCGACGAGGCTGAACGGCTGCTGGCCGAGGCGCGCGACCGGATGATGACGCTCGCCGGGGAGCTGCAACCGTACCCGAGCATCTACTGGGCAGGGTACGTGCAGGACGCCATGAAAGAGGCTGCCGAGGCGGCCATTGCCCTGGCCATCGTCGCCAACCGGCCATTGCCCGAACCAGCAGAGCTGGGCGTGGAGGATGCCGCCTATCTCAATGCCATGGCCGAGGCCGCGTCGGAGTTGCGCCGGCAGGTGCTCGACCGCCTGCGGGAGAACGACCTGCCCCGCGCCGAATACCTGCTTGGGATGATGGACGACATCTACTCCGCGCTCGTCACGGTCGACTTCCCGGACGCCATCACCGGTGGCCTGCGCCGGACCACTGACGCCCTACGCGCGGTGCTGGAACGGACCCGGGGCGACGTCACCATGGCGGCGACCCAGGGTCGAGTCGAACGCGCGCTCCGTGAGGCGCTTGGCTCCGAGATTGGACTCGGGAGAGTACCGGTGGGAGATGATGACGTGACGGAGCCTGCTCCGATTGGGTGAATTGCCGCGCTTAGGATTGCCACATCGTCATCGTGTCATGCTGAGGAACGAAGCATCTCGGCTGACTGGCGGGGTTGCGGCGCACCGAGATTAGTCTCCGGCGGGTTCAAAATGACACGTTCTCCGTGTCGGTGCACTCAGGTCGCGAAGGCAAACACGGTCGTCGAGGTGTAGACCTCATCCGGCCGCAAGATGGTCGAAGGGAATTGAGGTTGGTTCGGGGAGTCAGGGAAGTGCTGCGTCTCGAGCGCCACGCCGTCTCCCTGGCGGTAGGTGCGGCCACTGGGACCGACGAGCGTGCCGTCGAGATAGCCTCCGCTGTAGAACTGGATACCGGGCTCGGTCGTCCAGATGGTCAACGAGCGGCCACTACCGGCATCGCGCAAGATTGCGGCTTGGATCAGGACAGAGTCGCCGGTCTCACGGTCGAGCACCACGTTATGGTCGTACCCGCGGCCGATGAGCAACTGCGGATGGCTCTCCCGGATACGCGTCCCGATCGCCGTTGGGGTCGTGAAATCGAAGGGGGTGTCGGCGACCGAGGCCAGTTCGCCGGTTGGCGTCAACGAGGTGTCGACGGGGGTGTAGCGGCTGGCCGCCAGCTGCAGCACGTGGTCTTCGATATTCCCGGTTCCTTCCCCGGCGAGGTTCCAATAGGTGTGATTAGTGAGATTGGTGATCGTGGGGCGGTCGGACTCGGCGCGATAGTCGATTCGGAGCCGGTTGTCATCATCAAGGAGGTAGCTCACCGCGGCCGATAGCGTCCCGGGGTAGCCCTCCTCACCATTTGGACTCACACGGGTGAGCCGCACGCCAGCCGCGCCATCCTCGCGGATCTCCTCGGCATCCCAGACACGCTTGTCGAATCCCTGCACCCCACCGTGGAGGTGATTAGCCCCGTCGTTCGTCGGGAGTTGATAGGTCTCGCCGTCGAGCGTGAAGACGCCCCTGGCGATGCGGTTGGCATAGCGGCCGGCGATGCAGCCGAAGTACGGGTCGTTGTAATCCAGATACCCGGCGAGATCGGTGAACCCGAGCGTGACGTTGGCGAGCTGACCATCCCGGTCCGGGACCCAGATGGCGCGGATGATCCCACCGTACGTGATAACCTCGACGCGCAGGCCGTGCCGGTTCGCCACGGTGAAACGGTCGATCAGCCTCCCCTCGATCTCGCCGAACGGCTCCCGGCTGACCTCGACCATCGCGAACGCCTCCTCCTTGCTCACTGCATCACCAGCGAGGGCAACCCTTCAACTGGCGTGCCGACGCCGAGCCCGTACGCGTCCAGCCAGCCGGCCGGGACCTCGAGGACGTAGGTGACCGGCACGGGGGAGACGTATGAGCGTAGGTCGGCGTCGGTGGTGCCGGTTGGATCGGGACAGACGGTCTCCGCCGCTCCCTGGATCACACCGTTCTCGATCCAGATGATGTCGATGCAGAACTGCATGTCGCGCATCCAGAAGGATCGCGGCGCCGGTTCCTCGAAAACGAAGAGCATACCGGTACCCGGGGCCAGTCCCTCGCGGTAGCTAAGCCCGAGAGCCCTGTCCGCCGGTTGGTAGGCCAGCTCAACGGTCAGCGGCACGCCGCCAACGGCTATCTCTGCTGTCTCCAAGAGCGATGGGGCGACCTGGAGCGCTACGGGTGACGCGCCGGGCGTCAACAATCCGCTAACCATGCCCAATATCATTGTCACGGCGAGGAGGAACGTCGGCATCCCTGGTCTCCCTGCTTGCTCAGTCCGGCCCTGTCAGCCGGCCGTTGATCGATCTCGAGGAGGGCCCCACTGCGCTCTATGCGCCTTCGGTCTCTTCCGAAAGACGCGCGGCGAGGGCAATCAGGGTCGCCGCGCAGGCGGGGACACCATCGACGCTCATGTCGATTTCAGCAAGTACGGCCGGTGATGTGTCCGGACCGAGCACGCCGACACGAAGCGTTGCCGCTTCCCCTACCTCTCGCAGCTCGCGCAACGCGCGGAAGGCGTCGACGTCCGTCACGTCGTCGCCAAAGAAGACGATGCCGCGCAGATCGAGATCCTGCGCGAGATCGCGGATGGCAGTTCCCTTGTTGACCGCTAGTGCGGGGCGCACCTCGAAGATCATGCGACCGAGCGTGAGGCGCAGACCGTGCCGCTCCGCAGCCGCGCGTGCCACCGGCTCCAGCAGCGCGGCCGCCCCCATCTGATCGGGGGCCAGACGATAGTGGATGGTGCCGGTGACCCCCTTGTTCTCGACCAGCAGCCACGGCACGTCGGCCGCGGCCCGTGCCGCGCTCTCGATCTCAGCCAGCGCGGTGGCAATGGCCGGCTGGGCGGCGGCGGCCACCGGATGGGTCCAGGGGGTACCGCGCGCGATGCGCTCCAGACCATGGTTTCCGACGTAGATCAGCTCAGGTAGACCGACCATGGCCTCCCCGTCGTGCGGCGCGCGGCCGGAGACCACCGCAACTGCGGTCAATCGCTCCGCCAGCAGAGCCAGTGCTGCTTTGGCCCCAGGATCGACCATCGCTTCGGCCGGGGTGGGGGCGATCGGGCTGACTGTCCCGTCGATATCCGTGACCACGGCGGACGGCTTCTGGCGCAGGACTTCCAGGCACGCGGCGACGACGGCTTCCACTTCCGGGGCCACTGCGTCGCTCGCGGATGCCATGGCTCAACCCCTGTCCTGATACGAGTGAATTTTCCATTCCGGACTGCTGACGAACAGGTCCTGCACGGTGCCCTGGCCCATGATGGCCACGTAGTAGACCAATCCTTGGGGAGTTCCCGGTGGTCCGAAGGGATCCGTTGGCGCATTGAGGCGGACCGTGGCCCCAGTAGCGGGATTGAGCTCAGCGTCCTCGCTGTATCCGGCCCGCGCCACCGCCAGATGCAGCTCCCGAAAATTCACCTCGTCGATCGGTAACGCCGGGACCGAGGCGGGATCGACCTCTGCTGGCTCGGTCATCCCGGTGTCACTGAAGAAAAACGACTGCGCCGTCTGGGAATAAAAGGTCCCCTGCCAGCGAAATCCGGCCTCCAGCGGCGCGCAGCCAACCTGCATGGTCACCAGCACAGCGTCCGGACGCCACGCACGCGCGGTCTCGATCGCCGACTGCACACCTGCTCCCCACTCGTCGCCAATTGCCGCCAGATCGCCGACTCGCAGGCGGCCGCCGGCGCAGCGCTCAGGCCTCGGAGTCAGGAGAGAGATCGGGGCGGGTGAGGGCGTGGGGGTCGCGGTCGGCATTGATTCGGCGATGAGTGGCGTCGGCGCGGAGATGCCCGAGCAGCCGGCCAGCAGGATGACGGCGATGAAGGCGAAAGCCACCGCTCGCACGGGAGAGCCAGCTCGGAGCGGACGCGGCTGGAACGTCACCGGTGCTATCCCCTCTGAAGACGGCTCGTCCACGCGCGATCCGACTCGGTGAGCTGGGTCCGGGGCATGCCGCGAATCTACCACACGGGGGCGGGCTATCGGCTGCTGGCTATCAGCTATTGGCTCCAGGTGTCTCACGACTTACGACAGCCAACAGCCGATAGCCCATGGCACCTTGGCGATATACTCAGCCCATCGTTGACAGGACACTTCCGTGGCGAGGACGACCCGAGCGGAGCAGGGGGGAATGCAGCTTTTCAACACGCAGTCGGGGC
>JAICRA010000240.1 GCA_025937615.1 Thermomicrobiales bacterium
GACGAGGCAGGTGTCGAGAATTCGGCCCTGGGCCTGTCGCGAGTTGCCGGGGCGGCGGAAGACGCTGGCGTCACCCTGGTGTTAGAGCTGCTCAACAGCAAGATCGACCACCCGGACTATCAGTGCGACCACACTGCGTGGGGGCTGAAGGTCATCGAGCGCGTGGCCTCGCCGCGAGTGCGGCTCCTCTACGACGTCTATCACATGCAAGTCATGGAAGGCGACCTCATCCGCACCATCCAGACCCACCACCGCGCCTTCGGCCACTTCCACGTCGCGGGGAACCCAGGCCGACACGAGCCCGATCGTTCTCAGGAGATCTCTTACCCGGCGATCTACGAGGCGATCGCGGCCACCGGTTTCCAGGGCTACGTGGGGATGGAGTACCTCCCACACGGTACATTGGCCGAGTCGTTGCAGGCCGCCCTGGACGACTTCCGGGCTGCCACGACGTGAGCAGGCATGCGGCCGCCATTGCCGATTTAGGTCATCGCCGAGTCGCAAGTGGTGAGAGAAACGCGTGGTACCATCGCGATGCTGACCCTTCTTCTCAGGAGTAGCCCATGCGCATCGCCGTCGACGCGGCTGGCGGGGACCACGGACCGACGGTCGTCGTCCCAGGGGCGGTGGCTGGGGCACGACGTTTTGGGGTCGATCTCCTGCTGACGGGACCGGAAGCGGAGATCAAGCGTACGCTGGCGGGTCAGGACCTTACCGGCATCGACGTTATCGTCGCGGACGCCCCGGAGATCATCGGCGGCGATGAGCAGGCGGCGCAGGCAGTGCGACGGAAGCCGCGTTCGGCGATCGGCGTCGCCCTCGACGCCGTCCGCGAAGGACGTGCCGACGCCATGGTCTCGGCCGGCAACAGTGGCGCGGTGATGGCCGGCGCGCTACTGAAGCTCGGGCGGATCCGCGGCATCGACCGGCCTGCCATTGCCGGGCACCTCCCGTCGATGACCGGACGAACTCTGGTGCTGGACATGGGCGCGGTCGCTAACCCCCGCCCTCAACACCTCGTTCAGTTCGCGCAGATGGGAAGTATCTACAGCGAGCAAGCACTGGGGGTGGCACGGCCGGCGGTGGGGCTCTTATCGAACGGTGAGGAACCTTCCAAGGGGAACCAGCTCGTCCAAGAGTCGTTCCCCCTGCTTGTCAGCGCGCCAGGAATCGATTTTCGGGGCAATGTGGAGGGGAATGACATCACTCGCGGCGTCGTCGACGTCGTCGTCACCGACGGCTTCACGGGAAATGTCGCGCTGAAAACAGCCGAAGGCGCGGCGGCGCTGATCAACGCCACGGTGCGCGATCGCCTAACTGCCTCCCCGTTCCGAAAGGCCCTGGCAGCGCTCCTGCAGCCGGCCTTTCGCGAGGCGCGAAAAGATCTGGATTACGCCGAGCAAGGAGGAGCGCCGCTACTGGGGATCGACGGCGTGGTGATCATCTCCCACGGGCGCTCGAACGAGCTGGCCATAGCCAGCGCGATTGGGGTCGCCAAGCAGAGCGTCGAGGGGGATGTCCCGGGAACGATCGCCCGCTTGATGGCCACCCTGGAAACGACGCCCCAACCAGCGGCGGCATCTGGCTAAGACGTTATGCAAGACCGGGACAACAAACATGCAAAGAGCCGGGCGAATGGCCCGGCTCTTTCGTCCGTTGAGCGGTTCGGCGCTTAGGCGACCTGTCCCTCGACAGACCGCTTCAACTGGGTACCCGGCTTGAAAGTTGGGCTGCGGCGAGCGGCGATGGTCATCGTCTCACCCGTGCGAGGATTGCGACCCTCGCGCCCAGCACGCTCGACGACCTTGAACGAGCCGAAGCCGCTGATCTGGACCTCGGTGTTGTTGGCCAAGCTACTGGTGATAGCATCGAGGAAAGCGTTGACCGCCTTCGTCGCCTGAGCCTCTGAAAGATCGGCTCCGTTTGCGACTTCACGGACGAGATCCTGCTTGCGCACGCGTGTGCTCCTTTCGGCATTGCATTCCCCAGATGCCGCACTTCAATTGGCTGCCTCACCCTGGACCAGCGCGGGTTGGGTGGGCTGGACATCTGGTCACACCAACGGTCCGGACGCCGAGTCTACCATCCACTCATCCGTCAAGTCCACGAAAAACCGCGAACATACGCGGTAAAATTGACGAACGCCAGACCGGATTGGCGCCGAAGCACGGACTCAAACGAATCCTTGCCAAGCGGCTAGCCGTCGCTGCCGAGCGGCCTCGAAGAGGATGATCGCGCCGGCTACAGCGGCGTTGAGTGACTCCACGCCGTGGGCCAACGGGATGCCAACCTCCTCATTGCCCCACGCCTCCAGCGTGCGGCTGACGCCCTCGGTCTCGCCACCGATAACCAGCGCCACCCCGCCCGTCCAGTCGGCCGCCTCGTACGAACGCACGGACCGCGCACTGGCAACGATGCGGCGCGGCAGTCGCTGCCGCAGCTCGTCGAGAATGCCGGCATCGAGCGGAATGAGTGGAATTCGAAAATGTGCGCCCATGCCGGCCCGAACGACTTTCGGATTCCAGGGATCGACCGACTCAGGGGAGAGATAGACCGCGTTCACACCCGCTCCGGCGGCGGAGCGCAGCAGCGTTCCTAGATTCCCGGGATCGCGGAGCCGGTCGAGCACCAGTACGAGCGGGGCCGGGTCTTCGCGATTGGGAGCCAGACTTGGGAAGGGAAAGACGGCCAATATCCCCTGAGGCGTTTGGACGTCGCTCAGGCGGTCGAAGAGCCGGCGCTCGACGACGCGCGTTTGGACGCGTGCCGAGGGCGCGAGGTCTCGCCAGGACTCGGGCTCCCCCTGCCGCACGAGAAGCAATCGCGGGACGGCACCGGTCTGCAGCGCATCGCGGAAGGCACGAGCCCCTTCGACGACGAACGCTCCCTCGGCAGCGCGACGGTCGCGGCGGGCCAGGGAGCGCACGAGGGCGATAGCTGGATTGGCAGCTGAGGTGACAACCTCGGTCGAGGCGGAAGCTTCGCTGAGGGGGGCGCTGTGCTTGGGGGGGCGGCCGCAAGCGGCCTGAGGCGGAGCAGGAGCACGACGAGCGGTCTCCTCGTCTTTCCCCCTCCCGCCTCGGGAGCGAAGCGACCTCTCTCTTCCCCCTTCGAGCGAGGCGACCCCCCTACTTCGCGGCGAGCGCCTGCTTTGCGGTATCGACAATGGCGCTGAAGCCGGCCGCGTCACGCACGGCCAGATCGGCCAGCATCTTGCGATCAACCGCGATCCCGGCGAGCGACA
>JAICRA010000193.1 GCA_025937615.1 Thermomicrobiales bacterium
GGACCTGGAAAATCGCGACCTGGCCGTGGCGGTTGGCATCTTTGTGGTGATCTGCACGATCGGCATCCTGGTCCCGCTGGTCGTCCGCGTCTTCGGTCACGAGCGAGGCGATCAACTACTGACGGTCTGGCGGAAGTGGCTGGAGCGCAATGTGGCCGCGATCACGGCGGTCGTCATGATTCTGCTTGGCATGAGCCTCATCGGGCAAGGGATCGGCGGCCTGACGGGATAGCATGGTTGTGCCCCGTCTCTACCTCGAGGTTGAACGTCGTGGTTGTGCCAGTACTTGCGAAAGGGTGAACGGAGTACTGTGAACGGCACCAGTGACATGCTGATCCTGTTCATCGTCATCGCTGCCCGGCTGCTCGTTCCGCTGGCAATTCCCCGCTATCCGATCCCGGCGGGCATCGCTGCGCTCGTTATAGACGGAGTCGATCAGACGATCTTTCAGAGGTTCACTACGCTCCCCCTGACGGGCTACCAGGGTTACGACAAGGCGCTCGACATCTACTACCTGTCAATCGAGTACCTCTCGACTCTGCGCAACTGGACCAATCTCGGCGCCGTGATGATGAGTCGATTCCTCTTCTACTTTCGGCTGGTAGGCGTCCTCCTCTTTGAACTGCTGCAAGTTCGGGCGCTGCTCCTCTTTTTCCCCAACACGTTCGAGTACTTCTTTCTTTTCTACGAGGCGGTGCGCCTGCGCTGGAACCCGAAGCGCCTGAGTGCCACCGCGGTTGTCGGCGCCGCCTTCGCCATCTGGGTCTTTATCAAAGTCCCGCAGGAATACTGGATCCACATCGCGCAGCTCGACATCACGGACACCATCAAACTAGGTCTCTTCGGCGTACCGACAGATACGAGTTGGGGACAGATCGTGCGCGACAACATCCCGTTCTTCCTGGCATTGATCGCCATCGTGGCGGTGCTGATCGCGGCCCTGTACTGGTTCGTCACCCGGCGACTCCCGCCAGCCGACTGGAGCTTCTCGTTCGATGCCGATGCCCACGGTTCCGATGTTCCAGATCACGCGGTCGTCGCCGCTCAGCAGGCGATGGCGCGGCGGCTCTGGGACGCCGAACTGCTCGAGAAGTTTGTCCTTGTCTCGCTGGTGACGGTCATCTTCTCGCGCATCCTGCCCGACGCGCAAGCGTCCGTGGCGAGCGTGGCCATCGGCGTAGGCGTGGTCATCGTGGCCAATACCGTTATCAGCGAACTGCTGGTGCGCAGGGGCGTGCGCTGGGGTGCCGCTGTCGAGTTTGTGATCATGGCGATCGTCAATGCCCTCATCGTCGCCGTCTTCTTCGTGGTGTTGCCATTCACCGGTGGCTCGATCGACACTCCGGCGACGTTGTTTGCGGTCCTGCTGCTCACCCTGCTAGTCACCCTCTACGACCGCTTCCGTCCCTACTACGTAGCTCGGAGCTCACGGGCTGAATCCGACTAGGGAGCTCGGATGAGGCGGGGGCATTGACCTATGCTGCGATACACATTGCGTTACTTCCATCACGTTTTTGGTTCCCTGGCGGATGCTCAAGTGCGTCCGTACCTGGTCGCCGCCGTAAACCTGATTGCCTTTGGGACAATCTTCTACACTCTCGTCGAAGGCTGGCAGCCCCTGGATGCGGCGTACTTCTGCGTTGTCACGCTGGCGACCATTGGCTACGGCGATTTCGCACCCGAGACCGGATTGGGCAAGCTCTTCACCATCTTCTACATCGTCGCCGGTCTCGGAGTCATCAGCGCGTTCATTGGCACCATGACCCGCGTCTCCGTCGAACGGGCGCAGCAAGGAAAGCCCCTTGCCCGGCGTTATTGGCGTCATGGCTCCGTCGATTCCACCCCCACGCTTCGGGGCGATCCGACAGAATCAGTGATTGACGAAGATTAATCGTCAGGCGACTTGATGAGGGCGTACCTCTGACTCGTCGCCCGGTACCCGCTGGGCGGTTTTGTTGCCCACACCGCCATTCTGACGCCGTCTGCGGTGACCGCGTTGGTATACTTCACAAGTTGGAGAGGTGTCCGAGTGGTTGAAGGTGCCGCTCTCGAAAAGCGGTGAGGTGATGAGCCTCCGTGGGTTCGAATCCCACCCTCTCCGCCACGGAAGGGTCGCATAGCCTGGCCTAGTGCGCGCGACTGGAAATCGCGTAGGCGGTAATACCGCCTCGAGGGTTCGAATCCCTCCCCTTCCGCCACGACCAACACCACAAGACCCGGCTTGGATGAGGCAAGCGAACAAGGCTTGAGTTGGCCGTTTACGCTTTGCTCAGCATGCGCTCGATGGCGTCCCGGTGGGGGATACCGGGGTAGGCGCCGGGAACGGTTGTCGCCAGTGACCCGGCTATCACGCCGGTGCGCGCGGCCACGAATGGGTCCACTCCGCGAGCTAGATCGGCGGCAAACGCGCCGCAGAAGGCATCGCCGGCGCCTGTGGTGTCGACGACGCCGACCGGTGGCGCGGAGAACGAGGCCGTTTGGCCGCCGTGGGCCACAGCCGCTCCCGCGGCGCCGAGGGTGACGACGACCGTTCGTGGTCCGAGCTCAGCAAGGGATCGCGCGGCCTCTTCGCCGTTGGTTGCGGAAACCGTTTGGCCGAGGAGGTCTTCCGCTTCGGTCTCGTTGACGACCAGAGCGTCGATGCGATCGAGGAACGGCTTGGCGCCGATTGCCTCGGGTGTCGCGTTCAGGACGATATTCGCGCCCAACTCCTTGCTTGCATCCAGGAGCGCGTCGAGCGTCTCCGGGGGCGGTTCGAGGGTGGTCAGCACGACGACCGGCCTCACCCGATCGACGGTGGCCCGGGCCTGCTCGGGGGTAAGCGTCATCGTCGCGCCGGGGACGTAGGAGATCCGGTTCTGCCCGGTCTTCTCTTCGACGACGATGAGCGCCACCCCGGACGCGGCGGTTGAGCTGCGGGCGACGGATTCGGTGTCGATCCCTTCGCCGTCCAGATCGGCGCGCCGTTGCCGGCCGAAATCATCGTCGCCGAGCGCCCCGAACATGGCCGTCCGCGCACCCGAGCGGGCCGCGGCAATGGCCTGGTTGGCGCCCTTGCCACCACCGAAAATGGCGAAGCTGGAACCGGTTACCGTCTCACCCGCGTCGGGGGCTTTGGCGACGCGAGCCACCAGATCGGTATTGATCGCGCCGGCGACGATGACTGGCCCCGGCGCTGGATCCGTGGGCACGGTCATGGCCTCCTCGCTCCCCGGTTGCCGCGCAGCAGCGATCCGATGGCGATCCCCCGCATATCGCGCCAAGCCGCGCGCGCAGCCTTCATAGCGGCCCCGTCCGGCCGGCGCCCCGCGTAGCGCTCCTGGGTGTAGAGCTCGGCAACGACCCGCGCCGGACCCTGCGCGGACGGCACCACGCGTCCCACCCGATCGGCATATTCATGTGGTGTCAGCGAGGCCCGGGGCGGCACACCGAGCCAATTGCCGACTCGCAGGGAGCGGGCGTAGAGACTCGAGACAGGCGAGAGACCACGGAACCCGAGAAACCAGGCGATGACCGCGGCAACAGACGCGATGGCGACAACCCCGGCCAGCACGAGCCCGACCCAACCGGCGAGTCGTGCTGGGTCAGACAGGATGTCGGGCGGCGCCATCGGAGGCTGTGGCGCCGGAGTCTCCACCACAGGAGGCGGGGTCGCCTCCGCGACGACGGGGGGCGGAGTGGGAACAGGTGTCGGGAGAGCGGGCTCCTCCGCGGGCGTAGTCAGATCTCCGTAATCGAGCCGATCCCGGTTTGCCGTCGGTTCGAAGGGGATCCAGCCGTAACCGGGAAAGAAGGCCTCGACCCAGAGGTGTGCGTTCTTCTCGCGGTAGAGGTGCCCCCCTTCGTTCGCGTCGTACGGCGCCGGGAAGTAGCCGCCGACGACCCGCGACGGGATGCCCTCGGCGCGA
>JAICRA010000192.1 GCA_025937615.1 Thermomicrobiales bacterium
GCCCAGAGCGGGACGCTCACCGTGTGGGGCTGGGATGGAACGTACGAGGGCATCCAATCTCAAATCGGGGCCTTCAACCAGAAGTATCCCGATGTCATGGTGAACGTCCAGACCTTCGACTACGACACCGTGCACACCAATCTCCTCAACGCCATCGTCGCCGGGACTGGGGCGCCCGATCTGTGCGCGATCGATGTCCTGCGCCTGACGCAGTATGTCGACGGGCTGGTCGACCTGAGCGAGCACCGGGCCGAATACGAGGACTACTTCGTGCCCCCGATCCTCGACCTCGGCTCCTACCAGGGCAAGCTGTACGGGCTGGCGACCGATTCGGAGCCGGTCGGGCTTCTCTACCGGAAAGATCTCTGGGATCAGTACGGCATCGCGGCGGAGGACATCGAGACCTGGGCCGACCTGACCGAAGCCGGCAACAAGATGAACCAGGACAGTAGCGGCGCAGTCTCCCTCTACGCGTTCCCGGCGAACACGCCCTATCTCTACGAGGTGCTGGCCATCAAACAGGGGTTCCCTGGCTACTACTTCGACGAAACCGACACCAAGGTGATCGTCGACGACCCGAAGGCCATCGCCGCGGCGGAGGTAATCAAGCAGCTCTGGGATGGCCAGGGCGTGCTGCGCAACCCGGGCACCGACTACTACGGCGACGAGATGATCGTGCTTCTCAAGAGTAGCCGGCTGGCCTCGATGATTGTCGGCCCTGCCTGGTTCCCCTTCTACCTGACGCAGCAGATACCCGAGCAATCGGGCAAGTGGAGTTTGATGCGCGCGCCGGCGATCGAGCCCGGCGGGCCGCGCGTCGGTTACGCCTACCCGACGATCTTCGTCATGCCAAGTCAAAGCCAGAATCAGGACATCGCCTGGGAGTTCGAGATCATGGGGACGACCGGCGCCGGCGCCCGCGCCTTGTTCGATCTGACCCACATCCTGCCGGCTGACGCGGGCTTACTCGAGGAGCTGAAGTCCCAGCCCGACGAGTTCTTCGGCGGGCAGCAGGTCTTTCAACTCTGGAGCGAGATCGCGGCCGATGCGCCCAAGGTCTTCTTCGGCACTGGATTCACCGAGGCGCAGGCGATCGTCGGCAACCACTTGCAGCAGATCCTGAATGGCGAGAAATCGGCGGAGCAAGGCATGAGCGACGCGGCGGCGGAGATGCGCGCCAAGCTCAACAAGGGCTGAGAGCGTTCCTGGCATGGCCGTTGCCCTGCCGGCCCTGGCACACCGGGAGACGGCGCGCCCACTCGATCGCTGGTGGCGCCGCGTCGCGCCGTACATCTTCGTCTCGCCGTTCTACCTCGTCTTCCTCGCCTTCGGGTTGCTGCCGATCGTCTTCTCGCTGGGCGTCAGCCTCTACGACTGGCGTGGCACGACGCCGGGCGCCTATGTCGGGTTGACGAACTATCAGGTGCTGTTGCGCGATCCGGGGTTCCACAAGGCCCTGCTCAATACGGTGTTCGTGTGGGTCGGGTCCATTCCGCTCATGATCTTGCTGGCCCTCTTCTTTGCCGTTTTGCTTAATTCCCAGCGTGTCCGCTTCCGCGGCTTCTTCCGCACGATCTACTTTCTGCCGGTGGTCACCTCGCTGGTGATCACCGGTCTCATCTTCAGCTTCCTCTTCAGCTCGACCTTCGGGCTGGTGAACCAACTGCTGGCGCCGTTCAGCATTGGCCCGATCAACTGGCTGTCCGATCCTGTCTGGATGAAACCGGTGCTGATCCTGGCCCTGATCTGGCGCTGGACGGGCAACGACATGGTCATCATGCTCGCCGGTCTGCAGAGCATTCCCGCCGACCTCTACGAGGCGGCGCGGGTCGACGGCGCCTCCGGGCCTCAGATGTTCTGGCACATCACCGTTCCGCTGATGCGGCCGGTCATCCTCTTCGATGCGATCATTTCGACCATCGGGACGTTCAACCTCTTCGCGGAACCGTACGTCCTCTTCGATGGTGCCGGCGGCGGGATCGGTCAGGCCGGGCTCGTCACCGGCACCCTCCTCTACCAGTATTCGTTCGAATACTTCAAGTTTGGCTACGGCGCGGCCCTCGCCTGGGTGCTGGCTGTGATCGTCTTCGCCCTGTCGATGCTGCAACTGAAGCTGGGCAGCCGCGAGGCGGGCTGAGGAGGCAACGACGTGAGTGCCAAGAGCCAGGGAGATCCTCGCGCGGTCGGTTCGGTCAGGAGAATCCACCCTCCGGTGGAGGGGGGCTCGGGGGGGAGGCTTCCGCGGGTCGGCGCCACCGATCTCCTCATCTACGCGGTGCTCGGCCTCGCCGGAGTCGTCTTCCTCCTGCCGTTCTATTGGATGATCGTCTCGTCGTTTCGTCCGACCGCCCAGTTCTATCAACTCCCGATCCCGCTCATCCCGAACCCGCCGTCGCTCGAGAATTTCGAGACGCTCTTCGCCCGCTCCGACTTCGGGCGCGGTCTCCTCAACAGCGCGTTCCTCGCCGTCGTCGCGGTGATCTTGCAGGTCTGGTTCTGCGCGCTGGCCGGGTACACCTTCGCCAAGCTGCGCTTCCGCGGTCGCGAGCCGCTGTTCGTCGGCATCCTCCTCACGATGATGATTCCGCTCGGGGTGGGACTGATCCCCAACTTCATCATCATGGCGCGCATCGGCTGGGTCGATACGTATCAGGCGCTAATCGTCCCCGGCATCGCCAACGCCTTCGGCATCTTCTGGATGCGACAGTACTGCCTGTCGGTGCCGGACGAGCTGCTCGACGCCGCGCGCGTCGACGGGGCGGGCGAGTTCGGCATCTTCACGCGCATTGTTCTCCCCGTGATCCGTCCGGCCCTGGCGGCGCTGGCCATCTTCGTCTTTCTCTCCACCTGGAACGACTTCCTCGCCCCCCTCGTCTTCCTGCGCAGCGAAGAGAAGTTCACCGTCCAGCTCTGGCTGTCGGTCGTGTCGCAGCAGCAAAACGTCAGCCAACCGGCGATAGAGATGGCCGGCGCGCTACTGGCCAGTATCCCGATCGTGATCCTGTTCGCTGCGCTGCAACGCCACTTCATCGCCGGGCTCACCGCCGGCAGTGTGAAGTGACCCACCGCTGACGCCGGCGCGTGGGCACGATGCTGATCGGCTACGACAGCTCGAGCTCAGCTTAGCGCCGGGAGCACCCGCTCGCCGAAGACCTCGATGAACTCCTGCTGATTCCTCCCCACGTTGTGCAGGTAGATGTTTTGGAAGCCGAGCTCCAGGTCGCCTTGTAGCCATTCCAAGTGGCGCTCGGCATCGGCGGCGATGCGGACGTGCGGATCCAGGTCTTCCGGCCGAATGAAGCGAGCAGCCGCTTCAAGCTGTCGCGGCGAGCGCAGATGCTCGTTGACGAAGCCCGGGAAGATCGGTTCCCGCCACTGGTCGTAGGCGTTGGCGCGCGCCTCCTCATCTGACCTGGCGTAGGAGAGGTGACATTGCAGATAGAGTGGCTTGCCTTCACCGCCGCCGCGCCGGAATGCTGCCACCAGTTTCTCGAGTTCCGCTCGCGGGGCGCTGACAGTGATGAAACCGTCTGCCCAGCCACCGACGAACTCCGCGGTCTCCTCGCTCAGGGCCGGTCCGATGATGGGCGGCGGTTGCGCGGGCAGACTCCAGAGCCGAGCTTCATCGACGTGGATCCTGCCATGGTGCGTGACCGTCTCCCCGGCCCATAGAGCACGGATGACATCGACGCACTCTCGCAGCCGCGCGTTGCGCTCCTGTTTGGAGGGCCAGCGCGCGCCGGTGATGTGCTCGTTGATCGCCTGTCCGCTGCCGAGCGCGACCCAGAAGCGACCGGGGAACATCTCGGCCAGAGTCGCCGCGGCCTGGGCGATGATTGCCGGGTGATAGCGATCACCCGGGGCATTGACCACGCCGAATGGCAGGTCTGTCGCTTGCAACGCGGCGCCTAGCCA
>JAICRA010000238.1 GCA_025937615.1 Thermomicrobiales bacterium
CGAGGCCAGCGCGCGCAATCTCCCGACGATCATCGACACGCCGATCGAGTGGACATACTGACGGAGCCGGGTGTCGGGAGAAAGCTAGTAGCAAAGAGCCAGTAGCCAATAGCCGTTAGCCCCCAAAGGAGCACGACGATGTTCCAGCGAATCGTGGTCGGGTTGGATGGGTCGCAGGTCTCCGAGAACGCGCTCCGCACGGGCGCCGAGCTGGCGCGGAAACTCGACGTGCCGCTCCATCTTGTGCGCGTGGCGGACCTGGCCGTGGTGCACTGGGGCGCCAGTCCGGCTGCGGCGGCCTACGCCGAGCTTTCCGAGGAAATGGTTCGCGAGAAGGAAAAGGCCACCCGGTATCTGGAAACGGTGGAGCAACCGTTGCGGGACGAGGGCTTGCGGGTGACAAGCGAGGTCCGCTCCGGTCTGGCGGCGCGGGAGCTGGCCGATGCCGCCGCATCTGAAGACCTGCTGGTCGTCGCCTCGCATGGCCGCCATGGTCTCGAGCGCCTGCTGCTCGGCAGCGTTGCCGAAGAGGTCGCGAAGCGAGCGCGCGCGCCAGTGCTGATCGCCCGCGAGCCCTGAAGCCAGGGGTTCTGCATCCGAATCCGGAACATCGAATACTAAGCCCGTACCTGGCACGGGCTTGATCGCGAACAGAGGAGCGTTCAGGCGAAGCGGATAGCGATGCCGTCGAGTCCGATGCCCTTCAGCTCGGTCGCCCAGGTTTCACCCGGCGCGACGGGAAACGCGCGCGTTAGCGTTCCGGTGGTGACGATCTCGCCGGCGGCGAGTGGCGGATTGACCGGATCGTTGGCCAGTACCGCGACGAGGTGACGTAAAGCCGAAACCGGTCCGCCCAGGACATTCGCCGCCCGGCCCTCATCAACGACCGTTCCATCGCGCTCGAGATCGATGCGAAATGTCGCGAGGTTCCGCGCCCAGTCCTCGAAGCTCTCCCCGAGCGCGCGCCGGGGGCCGATGACGAGGCTGCCGTGCAAGCCGTAGGCCGCGACCGTGTCCGGCAATGTGAATTCCCATCGCGGGAAGATCGACTGCACGAGCTCGAAGCCGTGCGCCACCCAGTCGACGCATGCGAGCAAGGCGCGCTCGTCCATGCCCGGCTCCGGCGCCGTCGCCAGCCCGAAGATGATCTCCGGCTCGATCCTTGGCTCCGCCAACCCCGTGAGCGAAAGGGTCGGCCCCACGTCGGCGAGATCGTGGACCGTCCGGTCGTAGATGTATCCCCACATGGGAGCGCCGACCTGGTATTCGTCCCAGATCGTGCGGTTGGTAAAGCCGATCTTGCGCCCCAGCACTCTCTCACCACGCGTTTCCCGCATCTGCCTCACGGCCGCGGTGACACGGTACGCGTCATCAAGATCGAAGTGAGCAAGATGCGAGGAGAACGGAGCGATCTGGCGACCGGTATCGAGCACCGCAAAGGCCTCGGCCGCCACCGCCTGAACATCGGTCATGGCATCTGCACCAAACTATCCGCGGGTACGAGCAACTCGCGCGTCACCTCCGCTGGACTGGCCACCCCACAGAGCATCAAGTCGAGTGCCAATTCGGCGCGGAGCAGCTCCAGGATGTGCCGCACTCCGCTCTCGCCACCCGCGGCCAGACCCCAGTAGACCGGCCGGCCGATGAGGACAGCTCGTGCCCCCAAGGCCAGCGCCTTCAGCACGTCGGTGCCGCGACGGATGCCGCCGTCGAGCAGGATCTCGCCCCGACCGGTGACCGACTCGACGACTGCCGGGAGGGCGTCCAGCGAGGCGACCGCGCTGTCGAGCTGGCGGCCGCCGTGGTTGGAGACGATCACCGCCCGTGCGCCGTGGTCGAAGGCGCGCGCGGCGTCTTCCGGGTGGAGGATCCCCTTCGGAATCACGGGCAGGGGCGAGAGTGAAGCCAGCCAGTCGAGATCATCCCAGGTCAAGGCTGGCTCCCAGACGGCGCCGATATACGTCGCCAGTCCCGAACCGCCTTCCGTGGCCGGGATGAGCATGTGCTTGGGTGTCTGCAAGTTAGCCATGACGAGCCCGTCCGGCAGCGAGAACCGGTTCCGTTCGTCCGCTTCTCGCCGTCCGAGCAAGGGAACGTCGACGGTCACGACCAGTGCCGAGGCGCCCGCCGCCGCGGCCCGCTCAACCAGGTCGCGGGAGATGCCGCGGTCGCTGAAGAGATAGAGCTGGAACCACCACGGCGCGCCCTCCCGGCTGATGATGTCCATCGGCACCGTGGAGGCAGTGCTCATGGTGTAGATCGTGCCGGCGCCGTGCGCGCCACGGATCGTCGCCAGCTCGCCATCGTCGTGCGCCAGGCGATGCAGGCCGGAGGGTGCGATCAACACCGGGAGGGCGACGTCCTGGCCCAACACCGTCGTCGCCGTGGAGGCCTCGCGAAGACCCCGCATCACGCGGGGCAACAACCGCCAGCGGTCGAACGCGGCCCGGTTCGCCCGGAGCGTGACCTCGTCGCAGGAGCCGCCGCTGACATAGCCGAGCGCCATCGGGGAGAGGAAGTCGCGGGCGGCCGCCTCATACTCGTGCAGGTTGAGCGGCAGGTCGGTTGTCTCCTCGATCGTGGCCATCGTTGTCTCCGGGTGTCATCGGTACGGAGTGGGGGCGAACGATGAAGCGACGGCGATTCCCACGCTAGTGTATCCGGCGGGCAGCCGGCGTCCTTTACCCCTATTCCTGCCGGTTGTCATCTTATCGCGGCTGATATCACGACCACGCGCCGCTCGCCTTCCGGCCGATACTTACCTGATGGTTCCGCTGAGTGGCGCGCTCGAGAGACATATCGGGAGGCAACGAGCAACGTGACGGATCGTGCGAAACGGGCATTGCTGGTCGCGGGCGGCTGGGAAGGACATCAGCCCCACGAATGCGCGGCGCTCTTCGCGGGTCTCCTGCGGGATGATGGCTTCGAGGTCACCGTCAGCCAGACGCTCGACGTCTACCTCGATGCCGACCTGCTGCGGGAGACCGACCTCATCGTGCCCATCTGGACGCAGAGCGAGATCAGCAAGGAGCAGTTGAGCGGATTGCTCGACACCATTGCCAGTGGTACCGGTGTGGCCGGATGGCACGGCGGCATGGCCGACTCCTTCCGCAACAGCACCGAGTACCAGTTCATGGTCGGTGGGCAGTGGGTCGCCCACCCCGGCAATATCATCGACTACACGGTCCAGATCACCAATCGTGATGACCCGATCACAGCCGGGCTCGACGATTTCGCCATGCACTCCGAGCAGTACTACCTGCACGTCGACCC
>JAICRA010000230.1 GCA_025937615.1 Thermomicrobiales bacterium
ACGGCGAGAACCTTGAAGTCCGAGCCCTTCTCGTCGTGCATATCAAGGCCACCGAGCGGTCGAGCTGGGATCAGGCATCCTGGGAACGTCGGTTCCTGCACGAGGACGAGCACGTCGAGAGAATCGCCGTCCTCGCCTAACGTCTCGGTGATGAATCCGTAATCTGTCGGATAGTGCACCGATGAATAGAGAACCCGGTCCAGGAGAAAGCGTCCGGTGCTTTCATCGTACTCGTACTTGTTGCGGCTACCACGGGGGATCTCGATGAATGCGAGCACCGAACCAACATCATCGTCGCGCTGAACCGCCAAGCTCTCTCCTGTCCCCTCCCGGACCGCGGTGGCTGTCCCTTCGGGCATGCGGCACCTCCCCGCGCGGACTCGACGATGTCCTCTGTTCACGTGTTTTAGCAAATTCCAGGCCGGACCCTACCACACGCAGGCAGACGAATTCGGAAATAACGAAGACCCGCGCTCAGCGGGTCTTCAACGAGAACGAGACTGGTGTGCCTTGCGGATCAGCGAGTCTCGCCGCTCGCGGCGGAGGCAGCATCAACAGCCTCGTCCGTCTCGTCTGGAGCCGCGTCTTCGGTGTTGGGACCCCGTCGCGCAGAGGCTTCGCGCTCGGCGCGCGCCGTGAGGCGGGACTGGCGCTTGGACGGTCGGCTCGATCCCGCTGCGGCCTCGACTCGGCGCATGAAGCGCTCGACCTGACCGGCCGTGTCCACGATCCGTTGCTCGCCTGTGTAGAACGGATGACAAACGTTACAAAGGTCGGTGCGAAGAGACGGCTTCGTCGATCGCGTCACAAAGGTATTGCCACAGGCACAAGTGACTGTTGCTTCGACGTAATCGGGGTGAATTCCAGGCTTCATCGGGAAGAGAACTCCATACCACGCAAGAGGCAAAACCGACGTAACGGACGACACCCAGACTAGTCGGCCGCTCCTGATTCCGCGTAAACAATCGATTCATGGGCCGGCTTGATCAGTCCCTTGCCACCGCCGACCGGGTAGACATCAGGTGGGTAGACGCTAATACGCCGCTTGGCACGGCTAACCGGTTCGAAGCGCACTACGCCGTCGATCTTGGCGTAGATCGTGTGGTCCTTGCCGATGCCGACGTTCTGGCCGACCCAGAACTGTGTTCCCCGCTGTCGAACCACGATCGTTCCCGAGCGAACGAACTGACCATCGGCCCGTTTGACGCCGAGTCGTTTCGACTCGCTATCACGACCGTTTCGCGAGCTACCAACGCCTTTCTTGTGAGCCATGACTCTCTCTCCTCGATGTTCTTGAATCCGAGTTAGGCGTTGATCGCCGTAATCGCCACGCGCGTCAGCGCCTGGCGGTGACCGGTGCGACGCCGATAGCGCTTCTTTGGCTTGTACTTGAAAACGACGATCTTCGGACCTCGGAACTGCTGCTCGACCTCTGCCTGGACTGTTGCCCCGGCCACGAGCGGCGTGCCGACTTTGGGCGACCCGTCGCCGCCGACCATCAGCACACGGTCGAATGTGATGTCCGAACCCGGTTCGACGGGGAGCTTCTCGATGGAGAGCCGGTCGCCGACCGCGACGCGGTACTGTTTGCCGCCGGTTTCGATGATCGCATACGGCCTGGTCCCCGAATCCGAGTCGGAGCGTGCTTGAGTCGGCAGTAGCGGCTGCTCTGGTTCGGTGCTCGATCCTGTTTCGGTCATGATGGTCTTCGCTCGCTCTTCCACAACGGCCGGATGGGTTCCCGGGATCAGGACAACGCAAAAGTGGGTGCGTCAACGCACCCGCGACGTGCGAGTATACCATAAGGAGGCGACAGAGGTCTCTCCCGCGGATGCACGAGTTCTGCCCGCCTCCGCACTTCCAGGGACCATCCCGGGAAGACGACCGATGCCCTGTGGGCAGTGCGTCTGCGCGGAACCTGACGACGAGCGCACACGTATCACTGTCATTGTCGAATCGGACGTTATCAGCCTAGCAAAGGAACGTACCACCATGACATCACGAACGGTCGAGGCGGGCCGTCAGCAGGACTCGGTCTTTACGTCTCTCGGTCGCAAAGGAAGAGCAGGGGCCGCGGCGGCGATTGTGGCGGGGGCGTTTGCCCTGGGCGTGGTCGCCGGCGGAAGCGACCTGGGTGAAACGCACGACGCGGTGGCCGAGTCATCACTGACCGGTCGTCCGGAGTTCGCGACGCTCGAGGAGACCTGGGAGCTGATTCACGAGCAGTGGCCGGAACCGGAGCAGATCGATGATGCGGCACTGATCTACGGCGCGGCGAAGGGGATGGTCTCCGCAATTGGAGACGAGGGCCATAGTGGGTTCCTCGATCCGGAATCCGCTGCGGAGATGGAGGAGGCGCAAAAGGCTGAGTATGTCGGTATCGGCGTCGAGGTCGATTCCCGCTGCGGCGTTCCTGTTGTTGCCTCGACAATGAGCGACTCGCCGGCAGAAGCCGCGGGCATCAAGCCAGGAGATGTCATCGCCGAGGTTGACGACGTTTCCACCCGTGGCCTGGACATGCGAAGTCTGCGCGACCTGATTCTCGGCAAAGAGGGTGACCAGCTGACTCTGACGATCGAGCGCCCCAGTGAACCCGAACCGCTACACATTGACGTCACCCGGCGAACAATCGAGCGCCACCCCGTCACCTGGCGCTGGCTTCCCGACAAGACGGTCCAACTCCGTGTCACCGATTTTGAGCCCGGGGTCAATCAGAAAGTGCGCAGTGCCTTGGAGACCGTCCGCAAGGAAGGAGCAGTTCGGCTGATTCTCGATCTCCGCGGCAATCCCGGCGGGCTAGTTCCAGAGGTCATCGGCGTTGCGTCAGAATTTCTCGATGAGGGGTCGACGATCTTCCAGGAGAAGGAGCGCGATCAAGAGGCTCGCCCAATCCAGACCGTCGGACGGACTGGCGGCTGGTTGGACCTGGCACTCGTTGTGCTTATCGATGACGACTCGGCTTCAGGGGCGGAAGTTCTCGCTGCCGCGCTTCGCGACAATGGACGCGCCCGACTCGTTGGGGAGACGACGTTTGGCACGGGAACGGTGTTGACGACGTTTCCTCAGGACGACGGATCGAGCGTCGTGCTGGCTACAGCATTCTGGCTGACGCCAGATGGCGATCATGTGTGGAAGGAGGGAGTCGAGCCCGATCAGCTCGTCACGCTCGCGAGGGACGCATTTCCGTCGCGACCTGAGGACGACCCTGAAATGACCGAAAGCGAGCTGGAGGGATCGACGGATGCACAGTTGCGGGCGGCCTTCGAGGCGCTGAAGAATGCCCCACTCTCGCCCAATTAGATGGCGCGGGTCCGCGCCGGGCGGCCAGCGAGATCGTGGTACTGTTGCGGCCTCCGGATTCCCCGGACGCGAGCAAGGAGTCGCTGAAACCCGCCCGTGGAGGGACCCCCGCTGA
>JAICRA010000283.1 GCA_025937615.1 Thermomicrobiales bacterium
ACCCCGCCGGCGGCGACATCGCCAACCTGGTGCCGACCACGGTCGAGGATGAAGTGGTGCGGTTGGCGCTCCAGATCGGGGCCGACGTGCAGATCGTGCGCAGCGCGGTTCCGGTTGGCGCGGAGGAACAGGAGCAAATCCTCGATGCGGACGACCCGGCCCCTCGTTCCGAGGCGGCGCGGGCGCTCGACGAACTGGGCGGTATCGGGGCGATCTTGCGTTACGCGCTTGACGAGGGACAGCCGACCGCGGACCTGTAGTCGCGGCTGGTACCTGGATCTGGGATTGTGGCGCTGCCGCCGCTGGTCCGGGAAGCATGGGGGCTGCTCTCCGGGCGACCGAGGACCACTGCAAAGAGTGCGAAGAGTTTAAAGGGTTTAAAGAGTTTGAACTTTTGAGGAACCCGGGAGGGCAAACTCTTTACCCTGGTCCTCGGTGGTCGGCGTGATCAGTGAGTCGCTCGTTGTCGCCGTTAGACTGCGGTTATGACGGTCTCCGCAATGCCGCCGCTCACCTCGATCCCGGTCGATCCGGTGATCGCGGCGCTGCCGAAGGCGGACCTGCATCTCCACCAGGAAGCCGCGGCCCGCCTGGAGCGTCTCGCCGCGCGCCGGCAAGATCGGCCTCCGTTCGACCGGCATGGCTGGGCAGCACGGCTGATGGCCGAACAACCGCCCGGCATCGGCCGCCTGGGCGGTATCTACGACCCGGACAACAATCTCGATCTGGCCGGCGTCCAGGTTGGTGATCACGAAGCCTTCATTGCGCGGGTGGTCGACGTGCTGGAGGAGGCAGCCGCGGACGGGGCAGTGCTGGCTGAAGTCCGCTTCGGGCTCGCCGACGCGCCGCGATGGCCGGAGCTCATGCCGCTGTTCCGGGAGGCGGAACGCCGGGTCCGGACTCGATTCCCCACGTTCCGCGCCGAGGCGATCGGGTACCTGCTCGTGGCTGACGATCCGTCGCGGATGCGGCAGGCCGCGGAGCGGCTGGAGACGATCGTTGCGGCGGCGCCGCTGGGACTCGGCGGCGTGGACTTCAGTACCGACCCCTACGACACCGAAGCTGACCCGGTGCTCTGGGCAGCGATCTATCGCTGGGCTGAGCGCGTCGCGGCCGCGGGGTTGGGCATCACTGTGCACGCCGGGGAGTTCTCGCCGGCCAATCTGGCAGCAGCACTACGCGTTCCGGGTCTAAGACGCGTGGGCCATGCCGTGTACGCCGCCAACGACCCCCAGCTACTCGATCAACTGGCTGGTAGCGGCGTCACGGTCGAGTGCTCCCTGACCAGCAACGTCGTCCTGGGCGCGGTGCCGTCCTATGAGGCCCACCCGATCCGGCGCTTCGCCGAGCACGGCATTCCGGTCACGCTCAGTACCGACCTCCCGGTCCACGCCTGCACCACCATCGGCCGGGAGTACGCCGTCGCGGCCGCCCTGGGCTTCTCATCCGCCGAACTCCTGGCGTTCACGCGCAATGCCATCACGGCGTCGTTTACCTCAGCCGAACGCCGAGCCGCTCTGCTGGCCGAACTGGATGGTTGGGTCGATGGGGCACCCCGTCAATCAGACCACGATGGCGTCCAGGATCAACGCGCAGGCGTCCACTGATAGAGCACGTCCGGTTCGCCTTCCTCATTACCGGAACTATCCCCGAACTCAATGGCCACGAAGCCGCGACGCTCGTAGAACCCCCGCGCGCGCGTGTTCCGTTGGAAGGCGTAGAGACGCATGCCGGTGGGACGGCGCGCCATCGCCTTCGCCAGCAACGCACTGCCGATACCCCTACCCTGCTCTCCGGGGAGGATGTAAAGCTGTGCCAGCATGTCGCCGTCCAGGGCGGCGACGCCGACGACGCGCCCTCCCGCTTCGGCCACCCAGACTTCCTGGTGTGGCAAGACGACATTCGCAATCCAGGCTCGATCCTCGTCCGCGGTGTGCAGATCTGGCAGATAGGGCAGCGCCTCGCGCATTGAGGTCCGGTGCACCACGGCGATCGCATCGGCGTCCCGCGCCTCAGCCGGCCGGATCAGGAATGGCGCGGGTTCCACGGTCCGCGGCGACGTCATTGCTCTGACCACCCCTCGGCCACGGCGCGCCGGGATGCACCCCTGCGTAACGCGTGCAAGCCAGTGCAGAGTCCAGCGACGAGCAGGCCCAACAGCGCGAGGCCGACTGTCGAGACCCGGAGTCCCTGCGAGATGGCGTCGAGGATCGCCCCCACTGCCACACCGCCGCCGTCCGCACCGGCCTGCCCGACCAGCCACGCCTGCGTCACCAGCAGCAGCGCCATGAGACCGATCATCGCGATCGCCAGACCGAATCCCGCGCGACCGATGGCAGCCAGCCGGTCCCGCGCCAGAACCACCGACAGGATGAGGGAAAGGAGCGTCACGGCCAGTGCGGCCCCGAAGGCGAGATCGAGTCGCTCCAGGCCGCGCCGGACACGATCGGCCGTTTCGGTGTCGAGCACCTCGATGCGCAGGGCCTCGGCATCCAGCTCCAGATCAGGCGGAACCTCGACGTCGGCCGCTTCCACCGCGGCCTCAATGTCGTCGAGCAGCGGCGACAAATCAAGCGTTACAGGTTGACCTGGTCCCGCTGCCAGCTCTGAGGCGAGGAAACGATGGGCCTTTCGATTGGCCTCCTCCCAGGTCTGGCGGAACTCATCGCTGGCGACCACGCCCCGGGTCACCTCGCCGAGCGCCTCCGCGACGACGCGCGACTGCAGCGCCTCGGTCGCGGACGGGTTGTCCCCGGCCAGGGTTGTCTCGACACGGGTGGCAACCGTTCGGG
>JAICRA010000379.1 GCA_025937615.1 Thermomicrobiales bacterium
GGTCGGTTCGCGTGCCCTGCACGAGATCAAAGCGCATGGTCCTCGTGACCTTCGCCAGCAGCGGCTCGTGCCCGCGCCGAGCGAGCTTGTCGAATAACTCCGTGGTCGCGTCGGTCATCGGCGGTGCCTCCGTTGGATCACTTCCCGCTCAACCGGTCGCGGTGGGCACTTGGGCCGCCAACTCACTCGACTGGATGATCCGCGAAGCGGAGCCCGTCGGCCAGCGCGGCCAGTGCCGGGTTGGCGCCGAGTGCGCAAACGCGCACGAGAGGTTGCCGTCCGATCAGTTCTAGCTCACCCCCGGTTGACTCCCCGGTCTCTTCGCTCCAGGACCGCCGCAGCATCCGATGGTCAAGCCGGTGCGCCCGCACCTTGAGCCGTACCGCGTGGAATGAGCAGCGCCGCGACCAGTCCCACCACACCGAAGCCCACCATGACGATCATAGCGGCCAGGTAGGCCGCATTGGGATTGTCACCAAACAACGTCGAGACCAGCACCGAGCCGACCAGCGCTGTACCGAGTGATGAGCCGAGGTTCGAGACACTGCGCGATAGCCCCGAGATCTCGCCCTGATCCTGCTCGGGGAAACTCGACTGCACGATGTTGACCGATGACGTCAACATCACACCGATGCCGAGCCCCATCAAGAACAGACCGGGCAGAAACGTCCAGATTGGCGACGTGGCATCGGCTATCAGGAGGAGCAGAATGGCTCCAGCGATCGTCGTCGCAAATCCCATTCGCACGAGCACGACCTGCGGTCGCCGTTGTGCCAGCCTTCCAGCGACGGCGGACGAGAGAAGGATGCCGAGCGTCGAGGCGGTGAGAATGAGCCCGGTCTCGATCGCGCTGTAGCCGCGGACCGTTTGCAGGAAGACCGAGATCACGAAGAAGCTGCCTTGCAGGATGAGCCACTGCATGTTCTGGGTCACCAGCCCCAGATTCGACGTTCGATTGCGGAACAGCCTGGTGGAAAGCAGCGGTTCTTCACCGCGTCGCTCCATTGCCCGAATGTGAGCGAAGAACCAGATCAGGAAGATTGCCCCGATTCCGACCAGCGGCCACACCGGGGAGATGCCGCCTTCGCTGATCAGGACTGTGTCGCCGATCACGAAGTCCTTCTTTGCTCGCAACCAGCCATAGTCTCCCGACTGAAGGATGCCCAACACCACGAAGACCAGACCGACGGCCGATAGAACGGCCCCCACGATATCGAACCCTGTCTTCGTGCCCTTCGCACCCGAGAACTTCCGACCCATGAGGAGGATCGCCAGCACCACAAGGACCTGGGCAATGAACGAAGCCCGCCAGCTGATGGCGCTCGTGATGAGACCTCCAATCAACGGGCCGGCCGCGGACCCAAGTCCAGCCGCGGCACTCACCAGGCCGAACGCCTTGGCGCGCGATTCAAGGTCGGCGAACGCGACCGTGAGGATGATATAGATCGGCGGAATCATGAGCGCCGACCCGATCCCCTCCAGCAGGGAATAGCCGGCGATCAGCACTCCGAGACCTTGCGCGAACGAGGCCAGCAGGGCGCCAGCCCCATAAATCACCAGGCCCAGCATGAAGCAGCGCTTGCGGCCGAGGATGTCTGTGAGCTTGCTCCCGGGAATCATCAGCGCGGCCATCGTCAAGGTAAAA
>JAICRA010000025.1 GCA_025937615.1 Thermomicrobiales bacterium
ACGGGGGTCTGCGCGCCGGGCGGGACGACCAGTGCCGAGAGGGCCAGGCTGCCGTCACCGGCGCGATAGAGGAGCCATGTCCCGATTCCCGAGCCCATCCCACCGTCCGCAGCCGGCTCTTG
Source organism: Thermomicrobiales bacterium (assembly GCA_025937615.1). The sequence goes on from JAICRA010000025.1 coordinate 123, forward strand.
ATACCGCTCGGGAAGCCAGGTCTTGTCGGCGAGCAGATCGGCAAAGTGCGGACGGATGGCGGCCAGAATCTGGCGGGGGTCATCATGCTTGTTTCGAATGCGGGTGACCTCGGTGATGAACGCGCGAAGTCGCGGATTGTCGACGACGTACTCATCTTGCCCAGTTTTGACAGTGGCAGTCACGGGAACCTCCTTCGTGGTTCGTCAGCGCGGGTGATTTGACACAGCCTACACCCAGCTGAAGGTACCTGGCATGCAGCCTGCGAGCGCCATCAAACAGGTCATGTGTCGAAGGCGAAACTCATGATGCATTTGTCGCCTGCATGATCCGGTGTACAGCAACCGCCGGCTATGGCGATGACCTGCTGCCCTTGCTGAGATGGACTCCCGAGCGAGGTGCAGCCCATTGACACGGCGCCGAAACAATGCGAAACCTGCTGAACTCGTCCAATGCCATGCCGTGACGTGACAAGAGGAGCAGACCCGCGATGCGCATTGCCACGTTCGATGACGCCCGGATAGGGGTCGTCGCCAACGACGATACGGTCGTCGATGTCACCGATCTGTTGCAACTGTATGAGCCGCTTGGTCCCGAGGATCTTCTGCCAGATCTGATTACGCACTTCGACGAGTTGAGACCGGAGTTGGAGCAGCGCGCCGCCGCCGGCAATGGTAAGCCGCTTGACAACGTGCGATTTCGTTCGCCGCTTACCCGTCCGTCGAAGATCATCTGCCTGATGGGAAACTATCGCGAGGGCACCGACCGGCCTCTGCAAATCCTCGATCTTTTCTTCAAGTCGCCTGAACAGATTTCGGGACCTGGCGATACGGTCGTGCTGCCACCGCACCAGGCCAACATCTTTCACCATGAGGGCGAGATCGCGGTAGTGATCGGCCGCGAAGCGAAGGATCTGAGTGCTGACGAGGCGATGGACGCGGTCTTTGGCTACGTCGCCTACAACGACATTTCCGCCCGCGGACTGGGGCGAACCGGCATCAACAGCTTTCTCGGCAAGTCATTCGACACATTCGCCGCGTTCGGCCCCTGGATCGTGACCAAAAATGAAATTCCGGATCCGCAGTCACTGAGCATCACCGTCGACGTCAATGGCGAACGCCGCCAGGACTACTCCACGACAGACATGGAGCGGCCGGTTCCCGAGTTGCTCACTTACATCTCCTCGGTGACGACGCTACACCCCGGCGACGTCATCTGCTGTGGCACCAATCACCAGGGGCTCGGCTCGGTGCAGGATGGCGACGCGGTCGTGACGACGGTCTCCGGGATCGGGTCGTTCACGGTTCACGTGCGCGACGAGCACGAGCGGGCATGGCAACGCGGGATCGACCGGGAGGCCGGCGAACGCGTCAAGGCCGCGGCGCAGCATCCGGTGGCGCAGGTAAGTGGAGGATCTGCCTAGATGAGGCTCGTACTGACAGGTGACGACCGCATCGGTGTGCTCCGAGATGGCGGCATGGTCGACGTCACTGATGCCTTCGTGGACATCCGCTATCGCACCGCTGCTGACCGCATGCCCCGCGTCCTGGCGACGTTCCAGGAGCGCCGCCCTCGTCTCGAGGAGATGGCGGCGACAGGTGAGACGCTGCCTGTACCCGAGCTACAACCACCTGTGCCGCGCCCGCCCAAGCTGATTGCGGCGTTCGGGAACTACCGTGAGGGATCCGATCGCGAGCGGCAGACACAGGATATGTTTCTGGAGAGTCCGGATTCAGTGATCGGCCCCAACGGTACCGTCGTTTTGCCCAATCATCCCGCCACGATCTTCCATCACGAGGCCGAGTTGGCGCTGGTCGTCGGCCAACGAGCCAAGGATCTTCCGGCCGATGAACGCTCGCTCGAGGCGCTGGCCGGCTACACCTGCGCCATCGACATATCGGCACGCGGGATGGGGCGCATCGGTCCCAGTCGCATCGGGAAATCGTTCGACACGTTCACGCCGCTCGGCCCGGCCATCGTGACTATCGACGAGGTCCCGAATCCCCAGGACCTCCATGTCACGCTGACGGTGAACGGCGAACCGCGACAGGACTACACCACGAGGGACATGGAGTACAGCGTTGTCGAGGTCCTCGCTTTCATCAGCTCATACATGACCCTGGTACCCGGCGACGTCATCTTGTGTGGGACCAATCATCAGGGACTCGGCGCACTCCAGGATGGAGACCACGTCGAGATGACGGTCGCCGGCATAGGCACCCTCAATGTCTCCGTGCGGGACCCCCAGCGCCGTCAGTGGCCGCGCGGAATCGACGAGGAGATGGCCGCGCGGCAACGCGCAGTGGGCGCGTCATAGCGCGCCTTCCATCAGCGCCGGAACAACCGTGCGGCTTGCTGGTCGAGTCTCCGCCCTACGTCGATACGAGGCCGAATTGACGGTTCGCCAAACAACGAAAGGAGTGGCGCCGGGAACCTCTTTGCTCTCCATGAATGGCCGCAAGTCTAGGCTAAGGTAGCCACCGGGTAGCCGGTGATAACTGCAAAGGAGCAGAAAGCATGAGCCAGCGAGACCAGCGGAATGGGCGAGGAACGATGCCGATCGACGAGCAGTTGCTCAGGCGGCGCCTAAGCCGGCGGTCGGTCGTGCGTACCGGTGCGGCCGGCGCGGCGGGACTTGCGGCGGCCGGAACCCTGACCTCTGTTGGCGCCGTAATGCAGCGCGGTGACCTGCTGCGCGCTTCTCCACTCCTGCAAGAGTCAACGCCGGCGGCTGAAGGGATCTACGGTGGCCGGCTGCGAGTAGCTACCACCGGCCAGCCGGCAACGCTCGACGGCCACTTCGTTGCGCAGCGAACTATCGGTCTCATCGACTGGAACATGTTCGAGGCCCTGTTCACCTTTGACGCCGAATACAACACGGTCCCGATGCTGGCCGAGGGGATCGAAGTCAGCGACGACGGATTGGTGAACAAGATCACACTGCGCCAGGGTGTGCCTTTCCACAATGGTGAGGAGATGCGCGCGGCCGACGTGGTCGCCTCGTTCAATCGCTGGGCTCCGGTGGCTAGCCTCGGTCTGGCTATTTCGGCGTTCCTCGAGGAAGTGGTCGAGGTTGATCCTTACGCTGTGGAGTTCAGATTGACGTCTCCGCTCGTCGCTTTGCCCAGTCTGCTCGCGCGCCAGCAGTCGGGTCTCTCGATCCATCCCAAGGCGATCATGGAGGCTGCGGCGTCGGAGCCGATGACCCCCGAGCAGTACATCGGCACGGCGCCCTATAAGTTCGTGGAGTTCCAACCGGACCGCTTCACGCTCCTCGACCGGTTCGACGATTACGTCGGGGTCGATAGCGAGCCGAGCGGGTACGCCGGCCGCAAGGCGGCCTATCTCGATGAGATCGAGTTCATCCCGGTGCCCGAAGAGGCCGCACGCGTCGCCGGTCTGCAGGCGGGTGAATATAACTATCTCGAGGAGATCATCCCTGATCAGATCGCGGTCCTGCAGGACTATCCAGGAGTGACAATCGAGATCCTCCCGCCACGCAGCTACGGCGTGATCATCATGAACACCGCGGGCGGGCTGTTTACTGATCAGACGCTGCGGCAGGCGGTGCAGGCGGCGATCGAGGTCGAGTCGAGCGGTCAGGCGACTCACGGCGAAGGGTATTTCGAGCCGGGCCCCGGCATCATGCTACCGCAAACGATGTGGGCCTCGGATGTGTCCGCTGAGCTCTACAACCAGAACAACCCTGAGAAAGCGGCTCAACTCCTGGCGGAGGCCGGCTACGATGGAACGCCCATTCGCCTCCTTTGCACCGAAGAGGATCTGGGTGATTACAACGCGGCCGTCGTGGCGCAACAGCAGCTCGAACAAGCTGGTTTCACTGTCGAGCTGGAAGTGACCGACGAGGCGACGCTGGAAGAAAACCTGGAAGACGACGAACGGTGGGACATTACGACGAATGCCATCGTCTTCCGACCCGACCCGGTTCTCATCGACCGTTTCGTGAGCTGCTCCCAGGATGGCAAGTGGTGCACTCCCGAGAAAGAGGCCGTTATCGAGCAGTTGCAGACCGAGTCCGATTTCGAGGCTCGTTATGCGGCGCTCGAGGAGCTGCAACGGCTCTTTTACGAGCAGGCGCCGATGGTCAAGCTCGTCAACAACTACGGTGTCGCGGCGCTCACATCTAATGTCCAGGGACTCCTCGGTCGGATGCATTTCGAGCTCGAGCCCGAGTTCACGAACTGCTGGCTGGAAGAGGCGTAAACGGTTGGCGGCTATTGGCTGTTAGGCTGGCAGCGTAACGGGGTGGCAGGAAGCAGGACCCCATGCCACCCCGGGACTCGCTACGTGCCGTCTGATCATCGAGCAGTCGTCACCCAAAAGTGGATAGCCGATAGCCGATAGCCGAAAATCGCCTCTCGCGGAGACTACGCGTGCTGGCATACATCATCCGTCGCTTGCTGCTGCTGATCCCGGTCCTCCTGATGGTCGGGGTGATCGTGTTCACGCTGATGCATCTCACACCTGGGGATCCCGCCTCAGTGATGCTGGGGCGGGATGCAACGGAGGAGCAGAAGGAGGCGCTGCGCGAGCGCCTCGGCCTCAACGAGCCGGTCCCTGTCCAGTTCGTCAATTGGTTTGGAGGCGTGCTGCGGCTCGATTTCGGTGACTCGCTGTTCATGGGCAAGCCGGTGATCGAGGCGCTGCTGGATCGCGCGGAACCGACCGTCTTGCTCGCCTTATACGCGATGACACTTTCTATCGTAATCGCGATTCCAGCCGGGGTGATTGCCGCAGTGCGTGCCAACTCGCTGCTCGATCGGCTACTCATGGTCGTATCGATCAGCGGCGTGGCAATTCCCAGCTTTTTCTTCGGCATCCTCTTGATCCTGCTCTTCGCGGTCGTGCTTGGCTGGCTGCCATCGGGCGGCTACGTGGATTTCGGCGTTGATCCGATCGAGCATTTCAAGTACATGCTGTTGCCGACCCTCACGCTTGGCTTCGGCGCGGCCGGGCTATTGGCCCGCCTGGTACGGTCGACGATGCTCGACGTGCTCAATGAAGACTATGTGCGAACTGCCTATTCCAAGGGCCTTGCAGAGCGGCGGGTGGTCGTGGCGCACGCCTTTCGCAACGCGTTGATTCCCGTGCTCACCATCATTGGCGTGACGTTTGCCGGCATGCTCGGCGGCGCCGTCGTGATCGAGAACGTCTTCAACATCCCGGGGATGGGTCGGCTCCTGGTGCAAAGTGTGGTCCGCCGGGATATCCCACTGGTCCAGGGCGCGGTGATGACGGTGGCGGCAATCGAAGTCCTGGTGATGCTGGGGGTCGATCTCCTGTACGTCTATGTCGACCCGAGAATTCGCTATGGCACTGACTGAAGCCGTCGCGACGACTAGCCGCACTTCGCCGACGAAGAGCGGTCAACTGAGACTCTCCGCGATCACGCCAGCATCGAAATACTATTGGGTGCGATTGCTGCTCGAGAATCCGGCCGCCGTCGCAAGTCTCGGCTTCCTGCTCCTGATGTTGCTCCTCGCCATATTTGCGCCCGCTGTCGCGCCGTTCGACCCAAACTTCGTCAACCCGGCCGATCGCCTCGAACCACCGTCGTCGACGTACTGGTTCGGTACCGATGACCTGGGCCGCGACGTCTTCAGCCGCGTGATCTATGGTGCGCGTATCTCCCTCTTGGTCGGGGTAACGGTAATGGTGGGGGCAACGGTCCTCGGGTCCCTCATCGGACTGGTCGCCGGATATTACCCGCGCCTCGACTCGCTATTCATGCGCGTCATGGATGGGTTGGAGGCGTTCCCTAGCATTCTTCTCGCTCTCACCATCATGGCCACCCTTGGCCCGGCAACAGAGAACGTGATCGTCGCTCTGTCGGTCGTCTACACACCAAACATTGCCCGGCTGGTGCGGGGCACGACGTTGATGAACCGGCAGCAAACATATGTCGAGTCTGCGAGGGCTATCGGTATGCGCGACTTCCCAATCATGCGCCGCTACATCTTCGCAAACTCGCTGTCGCCGCTGATCGTGCAAGGGACATTCGTCGTGGCGTTCGCGATCCTGACCGAAGCCTCCCTCTCGTTCCTCGGCGCCGGCGTGCCACCCAGGACTCCGACATGGGGCAGTATCGTCAGTGACGGCCAACCCCGGCTGCAGCAAGCCTGGTGGATCTCGGTCTTCGCCGGCTCCTTCCTCTTCGCCACCGTGCTCGCCACCAACCTGATTGGCGACGGGCTGCGCGACGCGCTCGATCCCCGATCAAGGAAGCGGTAGAGTCTGCCGGCAATCATCCCCTTTCCCTCCAGGTCATTACGCAGGCAGCGGCGGAAGCGACTCCGCGGACGTCTTCATGTTGCAGCCGCGTGGAACCGTTTGCGTGACCGCAACCGGGGCGAGTGACTGCGCTACTGACGGGCGTTCGAATGCGAACGGAGGATTACCTGGTGAAGGAAGAGAATGAGCCCGACGTCTTCGCCGACAACACGATCACGGAAGAGGAGCTATTGGCCACTGCGCGTCGCTCGTTGCTGTTTTTGTCGGCCTGCGTCGACGGCGAGATCGCGGACGCTAAGGTGGCGGATCGGATCCTCGCCACACGCGGACTCCTGGATTACGCGGCAAAAGTGCCTCGCCTGTTCGATGAGCTGCTGGATGAGCTGCTGACTGGAGTGGTCGAGCTGAGCGACGAAGACGTAGGTCGCATCACAAGCGCGCTGGACTAGAGCGCCGCTCAACGGGTGACCCGTGATCGTAATCAACCGGGCTGAGGACCAGTAACTACTGTTCACAGTTTTCGCCGATGAACATCCCACTCCGGACTCCATACGTCTGCGCCCGGTGCGATTGCCCCAAGTATGCTGCCTTCAGATACGAGCAGATCATCGAGTGTTGGAGGGAGTTCGTGGCAATCGGCGTACCACCGCGATTCGGCGTTCCGCATTTGTCGCCAGCGAGCGTCATCAAACGCGCGGGCTGGCAGGACAGTGAAGAACTGCGGGTCAGCAACTGGCTGACGCCGTGGGATGGCGAGGACCCGCTAGACGCCGGGTTGATCGGGTTACCGTATTCGGGGGCATCCATCAATCCGTCCGGCGCCTATGCCGCTCCGGAATCGGTCCGCCTCGCCTTCCGCTACAACACGACCTATTCGCCAGACTGGGACACCGACATCCGGCGCCTGCGGGCGCGCGATCTCGGCGACGTCGGCGGGCATCTCACCGACGTGACTGTGGCTCACGCCAAGATCGAGACCGCCGTGGCCGCCGCCTGCGCCATCGAGCCGCGTTTCGTACCGGTGATGATCGGCGGTGATCACTCCGTCACAGCGCCCGCGGTGCGCGGTTTCTGCGAGGCGAACCCGGACAAGCGCGTCGGCATCATCAACATCGACGCCCACCTCGACGTGCGCAACTTCGAGCACGGCCCACACAATGGCACGCCGTTCCGGGCCGTGCTCACCGGCGGTCTGCCGATCGAAGGCCGTAACGTCGTCGAGCTGGGCATCCACGGCTTCATGAACGCCGCCAACTACATGCAGTGGGCAAGGGGGCAAGGGGTCACGGTTATCAGCGGCCGCGACTTGCAGCGGCGGGGGATAGCGGACTGCATCGCCGAGGCATTGCAGATCGCCGGGGATGGGACCGACCTCATCTACCTGAGCGTCGATATCGACTGCCTGGCCTTCCCCTGGGCGATCGGGACATCGGCCACCTCACCGGAAGGGATGAGCGCCTGGCAGCTGATGGAGGCCGTGTTCGCCTGCGGGCTCGACCCGAAGGTGCGCGCGATCGACCTGGTCGAGATCGACCCCAGCCGGGACGTGAAAGATCTCACCAGCCGCACCGGTTGCTCGGTACTGCTGACATTTTTCGCCGGTCTCTACCGCCGGCTCTACGGCGATGATGGGTATCGCGCGTGACGCACCACGATCTGGCAGGCATGGCCGCCGTTGTCACCGGAGCCGGCAGCGGTGTTGGCAGGGCGGTCGCCATGTCGTTGGCGGCAGCCGGAGCGACGCCGGTGCTGGTCGGGCGGACGGAAGAACAGCTCCGGGAGACCGCCGCCCTGGTGGCCGACACCGGCGGGCAATCGCTCATCACTCCCGCCGACGTTACCGACGAAGCGGCGGTGGAAGCAGTCTTCACGGAGGCGGCGGCCGAGTTGGAGGGGATCGACGCCGCGATCCTTGCCGCCGGTGTCGGGCGCTACGGGCCAGTCGAGTCCTACCCGCTCGCCGACTGGGACCAGACTCTTGCCACCAACCTGACCGGTTCCTTTCTCTGCGCCAAGGCCGCAATCCCGCATCTTCGCAAGAATGGCGGCGGCGTGATCGTCGCGGTCTCCTCGGGTGCGGGGAAGCAAGGGTATCCGCAGCTCGGCCCCTACAGCGCGTCGAAATTTGGACTGATGGGGCTGATGCAGGGACTTGCCGGCGAAGTCGCCGCTGATGGCATCAAGGTTTGCACCGTCGTACCGGGCTCGATCCTCACGCCATTCGGCGGGCGATCGGTCGCCGCGAAACGCGAGGAGATGGCGAGCGATCCTGGGCGGAAGTACCTCTATCCAGAAGATGTCGCCGAGGCCATCCTCTTCTTGCTGCGACAGCCGCGGCATGCGTGGACCCAGGAGTTGAACCTCTGGCCATTCTAAAAAGACGGTCCGCAACAAGACCGGAAGCGCCGATGCCGCCACTGGCTGGGCGCTGGACAACGGTCGCGGGTCTGCGCGTCTATTCCCGCGTCGCGGAGACGTCCGAAACGAGCGCAACGCCGATTGTGCACATCCACGGCTTCGCCATTTCCGGCCGCTATCTGGAACCGACCGCGGCTCGACTCGCGTCACACTACCCGACCTACGTGCCGGATCTGCCGGGGCATGGGTACAGCGAGAAACCGCCCCAACCGCTCGGTATCCCCGAGCAGGCCGATGCGCTGGCCGGCTATCTCGACGCCGTCGGTGTCCCGCGCGCGGTCGTCCTCGGCAACTCGACGGGGTGCCTGGTCGCCGCCGAGTTCGCCCACCGGTATCCGGATCGCATCGAGTGCGCAATCCTCGTGTCACCAGCCGGCGGTCGCCACAACCGGCCCCTTGCGCGGGGCCTTGTCCAACTAGCACGCGATGGTCTGCGTGAGCCACCCTCGCTGGCGCGCATCGCGGTCCCTGATTACATCCGCTTTGGTCTAGTGAACTCAGTACAGGCTTTTCGCCGCATGACTCGGTACCCCACTGTGGAGCGGCTCAAGCATGTTCCCGTCCCGTTCCTGGCGGTCATCGGCACACGAGATCCGCTGATTTCGAACTCGCAAGTGGAAAGGATCTTCCGTTCCCCAGCCGACATAGATCTGGTGCACCACGTTGATGCCGCCCACGCGATCAACTTCAGCCACCCTGAAACCCTTTCGCGAATCGTCGACGCGTACTTGCGCGGTCAGCGATTGACGGAACAGATGATGGATGATCAGATCATTGCCTATGCAGAGCATGAGCAGAGGAACCCGTAAATCCGAGCGGGACCCATTGAACTCTCTCGCCTATGAGGTGGTTGGGTCCGGGCCGCCGTTGATCCTGCTCCACGGGCTCTCGGGTTCCGGTCGCTGGTGGAGCAGAAACGTTCCCGTCTTCTCACGCAGCTTCCGCACCTACTCCGTCGATCTTCCCGGGTTCGGCCAAAGTCGCGGTGTCCGCTGGTCGCGGTTGGACGATATCGCCGACTGGCTCGCCGACTGGCTCATATCCGAGGGTCTGCCTCGAGCGCATGTCGCCGGCCACTCACTCGGTGGAGCGGTGGCGGCACGGCTCGCCGCGCGCAACCCCGACCGCATCGACCGGCTGGTTCTCGTCGATGCCGCCATCCGTCCCCAAGGGACGCGCGCTTCAGCGCGACCGGCGCACGTCATGCACAGCATTGGCCGCGGCTCCCTGGGGTTCGCTCCGCTGCTGGTGCGCGATCTGCTGCGCTGCCATCCCCTGAGCATCGTCGCAGCGACTGTCGATGCCATGCAGACTAACTGGGAGCCGCATCTGACCCAGATCAACGCTCCGACGCTGATTGTCTGGG
>JAICRA010000152.1 GCA_025937615.1 Thermomicrobiales bacterium
CCTGTCGTGGTCACGGGAGCGTCATGAACGGTCAGGCCATCACCTTCGATTTCCACAACACCCTCGCTTCCTGTCCGGAGTGGTTCGAACTGGAGGTTCGTCGCCTACCTTCGTCGTTTCTTCAGTGGTGGACAGCGAGGGACGGACGGCAGTTCGGTCCCGCTCAGCTCGACGAGGCCGACGCCCGCTACCGGCAGCTGCGTCACGAGATCATGGAGCACGGGAACGAACTGACCGCCGAAGCCTGTCTCGAGCAGGTATTTGGCGCTATGCGGCTTCAGGTGCCCAAAGAAGACGTGCGGACTGGTGTTGCAAATCTCATGCATGGGGCGCTAGCGGGAGCTTCGCCGATTCCAGGCGCGGTCACAACCGTGCGGGAGATCCACCGGGCAGGGGTACAGATTGGCATCGTCTCCAGCGCGGTCTTTCACCCGTTTCTGGAGTGGACCCTGGAGTCGTTCGGCATCCGGGACGCATTCGATGTCGTCATCACGTCCGCGAGCGCCGGGTTCTACAAGTCTCGCGCCGAGCTTTACGTCCATGCGGCGGAGCTGCTGGGAGCGACTCCGGATCGGATGGTCCACGTCGGCGATTCATTCCGCTTCGACGTAGCGGGCGCCCGTCGCGCGGGCATGGGCACGGTCTGGTTACGTCGCGACCAAGCCGAGTCTGATGATTCCTCGATTCGTCCCGATCTCGTCCTTACCACGTTGGAGGCGGCGGCGCCGGAGATTTTGATGCTCCTGCGCTCGCGGTCACCGGACAGCGACGAGGCCGATGTCTGAGCCGGTGGTCGCGACCGAGGAACCCCTCCTACGATTCGATCTTTTCACGCTCTTTCCTGGGATCTTCGCCGGTCCGCTGAACGAGAGCATTCTGCGCCGGGCTCGAGATCGCGGCATCATCCAGATTGACATCCACGACATCCGGGACTGGGCCCTCGATCGCCATCGCACCGTCGACGACACGACCTATGGCGGCGGCGCTGGAATGGTCATGATGGCCCCGCCCATTGTCTCCGCGGTCGAAGAGAAGCTCGGATCCGACCGCGCCCGAACGAGGATCCTCGTCATGTCGGCCGCTGGTCGGCTATTCACCCAGTCCCTGGCCGAGGAGTTCGCGGCGAGCACGCGGATCGGGATCGTGTGCGGCCGCTACGAGGGTATTGACTACCGCGCGATCGAGATCCTGGACGCGGAAGAAATCTCTATCGGAGATTACGTGCTGACTGGCGGCGAACTCGCCGCGAGTGTCGTCGTCGATTCAGTCACGCGCCTGGTCCCGGGCGTCATCGATGCCGCATCTGTCGCGGAGGAATCCCATCACGAGCGGTTGCTCGAATACCCGCAATTCACGCGGCCACCCGTTTTCCGCGAGCACGCGGTGCCCCCGGTTCTGTTGAGCGGGCACCACGCTGAGATCGAGCGGTGGCGCAGGGAGCAGTCCCTTCGCCGGACGGCACGCCTGCGCCCCGACTTACTCGATCTCAAGACCCTATCTCCCCCAGAGCGAAAAATCGTCGAGCAGGAGCTCGCAATTGTCCGCGAGTGCGGCTAATTGGTGGCGCCGTCGCGTAGCTCACGCCAGATGCGCAGGCTGCCCAGATCGCGCTCGGCGACGTGCCGTAAGTAGGCGCCAAGCACGCCTTCCAACTCCTCACGTAAGGGTCTCGGAATCGTCAAGCGAACCGTAGCCCCGAGGCCGCCGCGATCGAGGGCGCGAAGGTACTTCTGGGCATCGACACTGACGATGCGAGACCCCGGCTCGCGGCCACAACATCGCTCGCAGAGGAACCCGCCCAGGCCAACCGCGAATTGATGCGGAGCCTGGGTCAAGTCCGCTTGACACTCGATGCAGCGATAGAGCTCAGGTCGGTACCCGAGCAACGCCATCAGTGCCAGCTCGTAGTGCCGTGTGACGTGAAACGCGTCCACTCCATCGGCGAGGAGGCGAAGCGAGCTCGCAAGCAGATCGAAGACGGCAACGTTTTCCTGCCGATCCTCGGTCAACCGGGCCAGAATCTCCACCATATGGGAGGCGTGTCCAAACGCATCGAGATCGCTGCGTATGGCCAGGTGGGCGTCCTCAGTTTCGGCGCCAGTGACCACGTCGAGCTCGCGTCCCCGGGCCAGCATCAACTGGGCGCGGCTGAAGTATTCGAGGTGTGGGCCGAGGCGGCTGAGCGGACGCCGCGCGCCCTTGGCGATCACACGGAGCTTGCCGTATTGCCGCGAGTAGAGTGTCAGAATGCGGTCGGCCTCGCCGAGATCCATTCGGCCGAGCACAATGGCTTCGCACCGATAGAGCCGCTCTGAAGTGCGGGAACTGCCGCTGGTCATTTCGTCGTCTAGTTTCGCGAGTCGCCTGGCTGAATCGTCGCGGTCACCATCGAACCGTTCCTGTCCACTATAACGGTCAATTGCAGCACCTAGACGGCGATGGTACGGTTGCCCCATGGGCGTCGAAGTCTCATTGATTGCGGCCTTTCTGGCAGGCGTGCTCTCCATCTCGTCGCCCTGTGTCCTGCCCCTGGTGCCGATCTTCCTGGCACACCTGGCGGGGACCTCAGCGGGCGGCGTCGAAGGGGTCAGTCGCCGTCGCCTCCTACCAAACGCGCTCGCCTACGTCTTCGGATTCTCGCTGGTGTTCGTCGCACTTGGCGTCGCTCTGGGAGCCGCGGGAGCACTGGCCTCGACTGCCTCGATCGTCGCCAGCAACCGCGACTGGCTGACGCGAGCGGGTGGCGCGCTGCTGATCGTTCTTGGACTCCATCAGATCGGCATCGTGCGGATTCGCTCGCTCGAACGCGAGCGCCGGCTTACTCCCGATCACCTTCCCACGGGTCAGGTGACGTCGTCCTTTTTCGTCGGCGTGACATTCGCGGCCGGGTGGTCGCCGTGTGTCGGGCCGGTCCTGGGAGCGATCCTGACCATGGCGGCGGGACAGGGAAGTGTCGATCGTGCGGCGGTACTCCTGGCCACCTACTCGGCGGGGCTGGCCGTGCCGTTTCTCCTGACGGCAGTCGCCGTTGGCTCATCGCGGAACGTCATTCGGGGCATCAACCAACGACTGCCGCTGGTGACCGGGGTGAGCGGTGGGGTGATGGTTGCCATGGGGGCGATAATGACGCTCGGCATCTATCAACAGTTCTTCGCGCGGTTGGTGGCGCTCTCACCGTGGACCCCTTGGGAGCCCGCGCTGTGAGATCCGCGCCAACGGCTCGTAGGCGCCACCAATCCGGATGACGCACGCTTCAGTTCAGCAGCGCACACTGCAGTCCCGCGCCCTCGCCGACATTGTTGTCGACCGTATCTGGAGATTTTTCTGCTCGGTTCGGGCGGCTGTTGTCGAGATAGCGATCCTGGCCCTGCTCGTCCTTGTCGGCACGCTGCGCGGCAGCTCCGTGCCGCAGGCGATTGCGGACACGTTCCCGGTCACAGCGCCGATTGTCGATCGCTGGTACGCCTGGGACGTCTATCGCTCGCTCCCATTCGCCGGGATTCTCACGCTCCTCTCGGTTGCCATCGCGGTCTGCACCATCAATCGCGCCCCGGGTATCTGGCAGGCCATCGCCCATCCCTCGGTGGGCACGACTCATGGCTTCTTGCGCAACGCCGAAACCTCGGCCTCTTTCGCGGCTTCAATCCCACCTCACGCATTCGCGGGTCAACTCGGAACCGCATTGCGCTCAAAACGCTATCGTGTGCTAACTGAGGAGCGAAACGGCGAGGTCCACCTCTATGCGGATCGGTGGCGGTTCTCCCGGCTCGCAACCTTTCCCTTCCATCTAGCGCTCATCATGATCCTGGCGGGCGGCATCGTTGGGGCCGCCTGGGGATTTCGGGAGAACGAGTTCTACATTCCCGAGGGGTCGGTTCGCGAATTGGGCCATGGAACCGGGCTGCATGTGCGTCTTGACGACTTCTCCGAGGTCTACCGCGAGGACGGGACCGCACTTGCCTATCGCAGCGATATCACCTTGATGCGGGACGGCCAGCCGGTTCAGTCCGGTTCGATGACCGTCAACAACCCGCTGACCTTTGGCGACATCGTCTTCTACCAGTCGGGGTTCGGCCAGGCGGTTGCATTGAAGATCGAGGACAGTACCGGTCAGGTGCTTTTCGACGACGCACTGCCCCTCGGTCCGTTCCAATCGCGGCTCAATCCCGATTCACCGGCAGCACGCATCGATCTCCTGCCGGCGGGGGTCGCCCTGAGCGTCGTCGCCCCGGACGAGAACCCTGCCAAAGCGCCCGAGCTCGACACGTTGCAGCTGAGACCAGGGCAGATGTTTTTCATGATCCGCCCACTCGGTGCGGACAGTCCGATCGCTGAGCCGATCGGCGCCACCGTAAGTCAGGGTGACTCGATTCAGCTCGGCGATCTCACGTTGACATTCGTTCGCGAGAGGC